>JANLFY010000006.1 GCA_024653485.1 Bacillota bacterium
CCCGTCATTACTGCACTTCAGCCCCTTTGTGTGCCCAGGCCTTGTCGAACTCGGGGAGTATGTGGTCGTCGTATGCCAATGCCCCATGTCAGAATTAAGCCTGGCGAAACAAACAGAACACTTCTTGGGGGCGCTCGCGGTATCGTCCTTACAGCCGATGGAGTGAGTGAGGGTCTTGAATGATACGATACAGCCGCCAATTCTGACATTGGCGGCTGTGCCCGGCTGCATTCCTGACTGATCCAAGGCAAGAACAGTCCCCTGTTCCTTCATGTCGGAGACAACGTAAGAACAGAACTCTCAATGTGTGCCAAAGAGTATGGCACCCTGCTGCTGCAGTATTCTTTGGAGTTCCGAAACGTCCTTTTCCAGTTCTCTAGGTGTGATGCCTTGCTTCGCACATAGGACCGCAGCCACCCCAGCCGCTTGGCCGGTGACCATCGTTTGCTGCAGGAACCTATGATAAGCGTCCCGATCAGTCGAGATCATCTTGCCTGCCACCAGAAGACTCTCCACTCTCTTCGGAACCAGACACCTGTATGGGATGTCATGGGAGCCCCCGTCTTTCGGCATTACCGCGTTGGTTGCTATGGTCTCTGTGCCGACGACATGGTGTCCGCCAGCAGGAAAGCCGCTCTTTCCTATGACATCAGGGAATTTCCTCGCTTCGGCCACGTCTTGAGTGGTCAGAACGTAGTCGCAGATTATCCTTCTGCCTTCGCGGATCCTGAGCTCCGGGCAGATCCTGGTAATGTACGCGTCTTGGAAACCAGGAACGTATTTCTTGAAGCATTTGAAGGCCATCTGAATCTGTCTTCGTGCCTCGATCTCACAATAGGTCAAGTCCCACGCATCATCGGGGCTCCGACCGGCAACATGCGAGGAATGCTGGAAATGGGCGAGTATCCTCCTATTCTTGTCATCACCTTTCGGCATGATGAAGAATCCCATGCCGCTGAAGCCATGCCATTCCTTCCTGGCAAGCGCTTCTCTCAAGATGGAGAAGAAACCCCTAATCTCTCCCAGGTCGACTATGTTGTCGGCTCTCCTCAGGATCTCATACATCTCCTCGCGTGACCGTCCGGGGACGTCACATCCATAGAACTCCTCAGGATTGGCCCGCACGTAATCCAGGAACTCCTCCCAATCAACTCCGTCGCACGTAAAGGACAGAGTGTGCGGCTGCAGCTGCTCTCTGGGGACCACTTCCCAAGGCGCTCCAGCTCTAGAAGCAACATACCCCTCACCTGTACAGTCAATGACCACCTTGCCCATGATCTCCACCCGACCGTTAGGGTTCTCCACGGCCACTCCGGTAACCTTGTTGCCTTCTTGGAGGACATCAACGACAAGTGAGTGAAGGAGCAAGGTCACGCCACTCTCTGTCATCATGTCAAAGATCAACAGCCCCCACCAATCGGGGTCGACATACGAAAACGTGTAACCGGACCCTTCCCTGTATTCGCTGTGGTTATGGGGCAGTGCGTGGCCTTCCTCAAGCAACCGCTTGTGTGTCTCCTCGACGATCCCGCCGATGATTTGCTCGCCTCGCTGGTTGAACAACCATGCGTAGGCGAATCCTGGGGGACCGGATACGTTCATCTGACCGCCCAAAGCGCCGAGCCGCTCGATCAGGAGCGTATCTGCACCAGCTCTTGCCGAAGATATGGCTGCCGCCACGCCCGACGTGCCGCCACCGCAGACGATTACATCGAACTTCTTGTCATGCCTAATTGTCTCGTAAGCCACTGTTGTTTCCCTCCTTCAGACGCAACGTGGTTCGGTCCCACACACTCAGAAGACGAGCGTCCACAGGTACGAAAGCGGCATCAAGAGCGGAATCACAGGGATCGTGTTGGCAACAGGGACTCGCTTGAGCCCCATCATCCGGATTCCGACCAATAGAGTGATGATGCCGCCGCCGCCGACGAAATCCGCAATCATCACCTCGCTGATGTGAGGTAGTATGATGGAAGCGAGCGAGAAGAAAACGACACCGACGACCAACGTGGGAATGCTGAGGAGTACAATCAGGTAGCCGGCAGTCGTCGCGAAGATCATCGCCGTGAAGAAGTCGAGAATCGACTTGATGACTAGAAGTGTCGTATCTCCCGTCATTCCCTCGTAGAGAGCGCCGATGATACAGCCAGCGTTAGCGCTGAATAGCACCAGAAGCGTAACGAAATCCTCGACAGCCTTCTCATCTAACCTGGTAGCTCCCGACTGCAGTCTCCTTTGCAGCCTCATCGAGATGGTATTGAGATAGTCTTCGATACCTAAACGCTCACCGACCGCAGTCCCCAGAATCAACGCCAATACGACTGGCTCGATGTTGATAACCTTCACGATCAGGGTAATCCCAAGGGCCAGAGCGCAGGTTGCAAAGATCACCGGCAGTGTGACCTTGATCCTTTCTGGAATCCGATTATGGCCACACGCTCCGATCAAGCCTCCGAAAACAATCGCCGTGCAATCCACAAGCACCCCGACAGGCATTCGTCAGTCCTCTCTTCACATGTTCTTAAGCCGTTGGTTTTCTGACGGGCCTACCTCCAGGTTTCATTCCCGACCACGATACACGACGTCTAGCGCAGCAGAATTCTAGGCAGCCAAGTGACTAGTCCGGGAAACACGATCGCGAGGATCACGGTAAGGACCATTGCGGGTAGGTATCTTACAGCTTCCTTCGTTACATCCTTCACGGGCAAGTCATTCACGTTAGCGACTACGAAGAGACACAGGCCAAAAGGTGGAGTTATCGCACCTATGATTAGAGCAATGATCATGACAATGGAGAAGTGTATTGGGTCGACTCCCAAGGCAGTTACCGCGGGCAGGACAATCGGGGTCACCAGCAGCGCCGCGGATCCTGTGTCAATGAAACAGCCGATGATCAGGAACACTACGGTGCAAATGAGGAACATCAGGATCTGACTTTCTCCAGCTACTGCCCTTAACATTGCTTGAAGAGCTTGCGGGAGCCCTTCGAACGTGACGATCCAGGCGAAGAAACTCGCGACCGACATGATTAACATGAATACCCCTGCCGCGCGGACAGTGTCATCAAGCGTCTCCCACAGGCTCTTCCACGTTAATTTCTTGTAGCATATTCCCAGAATGATGGACCACCACACTGCAAGAACTGCCGCTTCCGTGGGTGTGCAGACTCCGCCGCTAATAGCGCCTATTATGATGACAAACGTGAGCAACGGAGGAATCGCTTCCGGGATAGTCTTGATGGCTTCGCGCCAAGGAATCCTGGTCTTCGGCCATGTCTTGCCTTCTGTGGTGAAATGAGCTCGGAATGCGACCAATCCCATGAGCGCTAAGCCGAGTATGACCCCGGGAAGGATACCTCCATAGAATAGGGCCGCTACTGAGATCTGCGCAATGGAGCCCACAAGTATCATGATGCTGCTCGGCGGTATAATCGGCCCCAAGATGCTCGACGCTGCTGTGATACCGGCAGAAAAGTCCGCCTTGTACCCGGCCTTCTTCATCATAGTCATCTCTACAAGACCAAGACCGCCGGCATCGGCGACAGCATTGCCTGACATCGACGCAAACAACATGCTAGCTAGAGCGTTCGCGTGAGCAAGGCCACCGCGGAAACGTCCAACCATCGCCACGGAAAAGCGAAACAGCCGATCGGTGACTCCTGTTGTGTTCATCATCCGTCCAACAAATAGAAACCCCGGCATCGCGATAAGTGTGAATGACAGCAACTGACTCATCATGCTCTGAGCAGCTACGGTGACCGGGATGCCGGGGTTCATCGCCACCAGCCAGACCAACGTAGCAAAGCCAAGCGAGAAGACCACGGGGACTCCTACCAGCATCAAGACCAGAAAGATGACGAACATGATGATTATGCTTGCCATGTGCTTCGACCCCCCACGAAACGGACACGTTTCGATGTCGTTTCTTCTCCTTGGCATCAGCTAGCCGCATCTGACCATCCGTACTTTCCTTTGTCTGTGTGTACCGGTTCTTAGCATGCATCCTACCCTACCGACAAGTCCCTCTCCCGTGTCAGCTTCACGACGGTGTCACGACCAGGAAAGATCTCGTTAAGGATATCGACGAGCACCGCGAAGATCATGACAACGCACATGGAGAAGAGCGGCCAGTAGAATAGATTCCTGGGGATCCCGAGGGCAGCTGTCCTGTACACTATCTTCGGTAACAGCATGTGATACGAGCTGACGCAGATTAGTGTGAAGACAGCAACCGCTAGTACCTTACTCACAAACGACACTGCACGTTTGAACCTTGGCGACGCGTTGCTTATGAGAAAGTCCGCTACGACGTGCTTCTTCTCGATGGTCACCACTGCCCCGCTTACATAGCCGAGACTAACCATCAACAGAGTAGAGATCTCTTCTGTCCACGTAAAGGGGTTGCGGAACACGTACCGGCTGACGATGCCGGCGGTTATTACCAGCAGTATCGCCGCGAGGATAAGGTTCCCGACGATCCTGAGCACCTTGTTGCAGTAATACACGGCGTAATTCAGGGCACTCATTTGAAGGTCTCTCCTCTTTGCCGTATAAGACCACCCTAGACTGCCGATTATCGGCGGTCGCGAAGGCCCCCTACTTGGCTAGTTGCTGTAACACGGCCAAGTACTTGTCGAACACTCCCTTTGACCATTTCCCGGCCTTCTCGAAGTCGTAGGCAGCCTTCCTTGCGGCAGCAGCGAACTTTGCGAGTTCCTCTTGGGGGTACTCAATGACTGTGACCCCGCTCGCAGCCATTTTGTCGATATAGCTCTTGAGCTGCTGATCAACAGCCTGTGAGTACCAAACACCGACTTCCTGACAGGTCTTGAGCAGGATCTCGCGCTGAGCAGGGGATAGAGATTGGAACTTTCTTTCGTTCATCCAGATGGCGAAATTGACGTAGCTAAGATCCAGCTTGAGGACGTACTTCGCTACTTGGTAGAAGTTCATGGTGTAGATGGTATCAAAGGTAGCCACCGCCGCATTGATGATCCCTTGTTGCAGGGCCAGATAGACTTCGTCGTACGCGACCGCAGTCGGGTTCATACCCATTGCCTTGAAAGTTGCCAGCGAATACTCAGAGGGGATCGAGCGTACTTTGAGATTCTTGAAATCCTCAAACCTGTATAGTGGGACCTTCGAAACGAGTTCTGCCGGTGGCCTTATCCAGTTGCTTGCCAGGGTCCTGACTCCAGCGGTTCTCAAGAACTCATCTTCCCAGGCCTTGTAGAAATCGCTTTGAACGAACTTGGCAAATA
The DNA here is from genome assembly GCA_024653485.1 of Bacillota bacterium. Classification (NCBI taxonomy): domain Bacteria; kingdom Bacillati; phylum Bacillota; species Bacillota bacterium. The sequence goes on from JANLFY010000006.1 coordinate 5,261, forward strand.
TGTCTTTGCTTGGGCACTGACCCATGAAACTGGTAACAGCACTGTCCGGAACGCCCCAGTCAGCCATGTAATGAGCGCCCTCAGTGAACATGTCTATGTTGCCGTTGATCACCATTTCCATCTGCGTCATTGCCGTGCCTAGCTGAGAAGCAGGGAAGAAATTGATCTTCAGGGACCCGCCGGTTCTCTCTTCGACGAGTTTGGTCACCCTTCGCATCGCCTCTGACGCCAGGTCTTCCGAGGGAGCCGTGCAGCCCCACCTGAGGGTGACCTTAGGGTCCTTGGAAGCATCAGGGAAAGTCTGTTCTGAGAAGCCCGAGCCCGCACAGAGAGCAACTGCCGCCGCCAACAACAACAGCACCATCAGCCCTTTCCCTTTCATGGGAACTCCCTCCTTGAGTCTTTCGAGTCCGGACTTAAGCAGCAACCCAGAGCCGGAAGGTCTTTCTCCCTTGTCAACTGCCATGAGTCGAACAGTACTTTCGTCGTTATCGGGGACGTTGACAGCGGTCCAGCACCATTCCTCCTTCTCGCGTGCGTTGTGTTCACGGACGTTAGCAGGCCTATCTCTTGAACTCCTCAATGCTTCTGGCCCTCTTGCCATTCGGAAGACAGATAGGTTCCACGATGCCCTCGCTGTGCAGTGCCCACGGGAGAATCACACCGGAGTGGCCACCCCTGCCGCCCACGACCACGACTTCTACATCCTTCGGACTGCGTGTTACGGGCATCGGGTGCCTATCCTTGAATTCGGGAGGACGCACGGGCACGAGACCCCTGTTACGGACCATCGGAACCTCGTGGTAAGCGTATGTGTGTATGTGCTCCTGGATCATCTCCTTCGTGTAGCCGGCTTTCTTGAGCATCATGCCGTGGTCGGGCGTCAGGCACACCACCAAGGGGCCAGGGATGTAGGCGTTGTTTGAGCCAAGTGTGGTACAGCAATGCGTGATTGTGTCCAGCAGATCATGTCCGTCCAGACTCAAGAAGTCGATGATGTCGTGTAGGGGCTCGGCCTTGAGCACGTACACCGTAGTGGTTTCCGAGTCGAAATGGTCTTCATTGATCATGTTCCACTGCGCAAGCTCGGGTTCCTCTGCGAAACAGTAGGTAAACTCTGCCTGCGAAGCAAGACAGTCCAGATCACAGATACCCGGAACGGCACGACAGACATTCATTATTACCAGGTTGACAGCGCGTCCGATCGTCGCGTTCATCGGCCAGCCAGGCCCCAAACAACCCTGTCTGCCTGAAATGCCGATCTCCTGCGCGATAGGTCCGCTGACCAACACCAGGTTTCCGCCCGGATGAGAGGTCGTGACGGATTGGAGCAGATTATACTTCGGATTGTTCATCGCCTTGAACGCAGTCACCAACACAGGCATCGCTTTGGGAGTACATCCGGCCATGACAGCGGCCACCGCAACATCCTTCACTGTAATGTCTTTGCCGGTAGGGCCAACCTGGTTGCAGAGGACCATGTCCTCGTCAAAAGGGCAATAACTCATCATTCTCTCGTATCGTGCTCGTGTGGGAGGGATGATCGGAAGACCATCGCTCATGTGTTCGTCGTTGAAATACTCGTTGATCTCCTCCATGTAGCAACCAGGTTCCAGCAACTTGTCATCGTCAACCGCGATCCTCTCAGTAATCGGCAACAGGCCGTCCTTGGCTGGGGGGACTCTGTCCATCTTGAAATCGATGTGAGCTAGTTTGGCAAGCTCCTCTCCGGTAGCAGTGAGAGACCCAATTATGTAATCCCACTTCAGGTCGACCTGCTCCCTTACCTCTTCTTCGGTACTAGCCTGATAGACGTCCACCGGGCACAGGCAGAGATTGCCCGCTCGGTACACGCCCACCCCTTCGGCGATAGCCGATCCCGGAGGCGCTGTCATATACACCGTGGGGATACCCAGCTTCTCCAATGCAATTGCCACAACTGTTGTAGCTGCAGACGTACCCATATCTCCAAAGGCTACAATGGCCGCGGTCGGCTTTTCCTTCGCCAGCATCGCCGCATAATCTTCCAGCTTATCAGTATCCTTACCACGAACGGTTTCTCTATAATCAACGAAGTTCGTGATCCCCAGTTCGGCCAGGCGTTCCTTGATCCTTACGAATACTTGGTTGTAGTTGCAGAAAGACAGCTTCGTGTTGTCGTAAAACAGTATCTTGCCTTTTCTCAAAGCCTCAATGGTAGCTCTAGGCGCCAGTTCAATGACCGGCCGCTCCTGATAGCCGCGCGGGTCCAGCAGTGGGTTGAGTTTCCTATGACTCATGCCACGTCTTCCTCTCCTCGACTGATTACCTTGAGTCAGCAAGCTTGCACTCTTAGTGTAAGTGCTTAGCTGCGGAAAGATCAATTCTGAGTTGGCATGGGATCCATTCCATTCAGTCCAGACATGGTGCGCCACTGTTTCTCATGATGTTCCTGACTCAACCATGTCGCTAGTGACGCGTGCGAATCCGTGTCGCGGGGCTTGTGCGTGGCGCCCGCTTCCGCCCTCCAGTGGCGGGCCGCAACATGCACGGCTGTTATGCACTCTTCGCGAGCTCGTTCGCTGCGCGAGGGCTCCTTAACAGAAACGTCGACTTCTCTTCTCATATCCCGAGGTGCAGCAAGAGCCACCGACCGTTCCGGTGCCCCGACAACGTCTAGGCTTCTCCAGAACTCATCTTCATTGCCAGCTAGCGATAAGAAGGAGGTGATAGGCGGCTCTCGAAACTAGAGATCGAGTCCTCCAAGGCAAACGTGTTACGACTCCGGGTCGGGAGCATGTCTGAGCCACCTCTGGGAGAGTCCCGTGAACGGTGAAAGCGAAGGGAGGGTCAACGGAGTGAGGTTGGATCACTTGCGGTGTTTTGAAGCTGTGAAGAACCACCAGTGTTTTTCCGTAGCCGCTGAGAATCTATACATGTCGCAGTCAGCACTCTCAAAACAGCTAAAGGCCCTCGAAAACGAGCTAGGGGCGGTCCTCTTCAGCCGTAAGCACGCGGCGGTTCACTTGACTCCGGTCGGGGAAAGGATCTGTATCTATGTTGAGACCATTCTAGATGCGTACGACAAGATGGTTCAGGAAGTAAAGGACTACACTGCCAGCGAGAACAGGAAACTCAGGGTTGCCTCCTTTTACGACATGGCACAATATGGAGTTACCAATCTGATCATCGGCTTTGAACGAGAACAGGCCGACTTTCACGTAGAATCCAGGGAGTGCGACCACACGAAGATGCTTCACCTGCTCGACGACAGAGAAACTGACATAGTCATCGGTTATCGAGAGTTCTGGCCACAGCAGCTGGATTACTACGTGGTGCCCCTGAGAAGAGATGAGCTAGTGCTTGTTGTACACGAGAGCCACCGCCTCGCGCCAAAGAGCTCGATTTCATTGAGCGATGTCAGGCATGAGAAGTTCTGCTTCCCGAGGGAAGATGGGGCCCTATTCAAGCTCTTCTATGACGCCTGCATGGCGGCCGGTTTCGTTCCCAAGCTCACATTGTCCGATGTCCGGCTGGGGACCATCAAACAGTACATACGTGCAGGTATGCGCGTTACACTACAAACACGCATCCGCGCGGCCAACGTATTCTACGAGCCGGATTTCCGCCTGATCGACATACAGGAGACTCCTCTGCTCACGGTGACGATTCTGACCAACAAGAACCTCTTGTCAAGACTTGGCTGGGAGTTCATTCAGTACGCGTATGGGTTCTACAATAACATGGCTCAAGCTGGCATTGGAGTTACTCAATGACTCCACGATGTTGCAGCCAAGAAGCGGGCCAGGGCACGGTAGCCAGTTGCCTCGCGTCACGGCAGCACCGCTGACGACGCCATCGCCGAAGACGAGCGAAGCCATTCCAGCACGGGGTCGCGTCCCTCTCGAATGTCCCGGACGGTCGTCGGAATGGGAATGTCCGGGTAGAGCGCGTCCGCCGGGTCGAAGGCGGGGTCGGGCCTGACGAACGACGTGGTAGAAACCGAGAAACGCCAACCGGTATTAGGCATGGCGAAACCAAGTATGTCGCCGTATTCCGTAGGCGAGCCACCCGTCGGGGCTCCGACCACCTTCGCCAGGCGGTTGTCCCGCAGAATCGCCGCGAAGTCCACAGCTGAGCTGAAAGAGAGCCACGAAGTCAGGACGTACACTTCCCCTCGAAAGAGCTCGTCCGCGGCGGCCCGGGGCTGGAGCGGATAGGGCAGCCACCGTCCGTTGAAGAAAGTCTCGCCCATCCACGTAAGCAAGCGAAGCCAAGGACCTCGCTGCTTGGCAAGTTGCGGCGAGTAGCGTGTGGCACGGGACGGAGCGCGCAGGTCTCCATACTCATATGGCAAGTACTTGAGAAACGCGCCCACCACCATGGAATCTCCGCCGGCGTTGCGTCGCAGGTCGATGGCGATCCTTTCGACTCCATCCTTTCGCGCCGCGGAGAAGAACTCGTCCACTGCCCTGCGGTAACTCCTCGTGTTGTTGCATTCGTCCAGCCAAAACAGGCCGCACCGACCGGAGTGATCGATTGCCCAGCCGAACCACGGCCGTTCCTTTTCTCCGGACGTCGGCGCGCCGCCGAGCACCACTCCAATGACATACGCCGTCTCCGCGGCCCCGGTGGAACCGGCGTCCTGTGCAGACCTTGGCATTGGGCGCACGCTCAACTCAAGCCTCTCTCCCTGGCGCAGGACTTCCAGCACAAGTGTCCGCCCTTCTCGACCGGCTCTCTGAACCGCGCGAGCGAGGTCGTCCGCCGAGCGTACAGCGGCCCCGTCCGCAGCGAGCACCCTGTCGCCGGGCTTCACGCCTGCTTCAGCCGCCGGCGACCGAGTGCCGCCGGTTGCCGCGTCGGGGCCAGACACGGTCCCTGTGACCGTGAGCTCGTCCCACATGGGGATCTTCGCAGCAAGCACTCTGCTCGCGCCGGCCGCATCCTCCGGGCGTCGGACCACCATCTCAACCGTCTCTTCGACCGTCTCTTCACGCCCGGACGTCCTGTCGACTTCCCGTTCCGGTTCCCCTTCCTCTGATCCTTGCCTGGACACCAACCCCAGGCCCTTCAGGACCAGCGGGTTCGCCAGGTACCGGCCGCCGAGAGCCTTCACCCAACAGAGGTTTGCATGGGGAACCCAGGCGCAAAGGTCCTCAAGCAACCGCTCGGGCGTGCGGCCGCCGAGGCTGATGAGTTCGTCGCCGGGCTGCACGGGAAGATCCGGGTCGAGAACTCCGCTCACCACGACCCCGTCGTCGGCCCACGTCAGCTGCACGGGTAGCGTCCCGGTGAACTCTGGCAGCCGCAGGGAGGTGTGGGCGTCCCGCAAGGAGGCCAGAACCTCGTTGACCAGGGCAAAGAAGCGCCAGGCCGGCAAGGGCTCGCTCAATTCGGCTTTGGCGGCATCTACCCGCGCCGCGAACTCTTGCATTGCGGAGCGGCTCTCTGGGGACCGGCCTGCCATCGCGGGATGGACCTGCCGTATCGTTGAGCTCAGATACTCAAGGTCTTCCAGCATGTCTTCCGGCTCGAGCAGCATCTCTACGCCCCAGGCCTGGGAACGCACTTCGTCCTGGGAACGCGCTTCGTTCGAATCCCGGAGGTCTGACCCGTTTGTGACCGCTCTCGCTCTGGTGACCGCTCTCGCTGCCGCGCCGAATTCACCTGACGGCCGCACGGCGAGCCCCGCCACCACCGATACGGCAACGGATAATACCAAGAGCGCCGTGACTGTGTTCCTTCGCACTCTCGTTTGCCCATTCCGGCCGCCGCGGGTGTGGTATCTCCGCTCAAGTCGGAAGTGTGCCATCACTGCTCCTATCCATCCTTTCTATCCTTCTCCCAGCCTCTCGCACGAGCCACCGCCTCTCGCCAGCCGTCGTACATCCGCTCCCGATCATCCTCTGCCATAGCAGGCTCGAACCGCCTCTCTGCACGCCAAGCCCTGGCCAATTCTGCCCTGTCCTTCCAGAAGCCCGTCGCGAGGCCGGCAAGGTACGCCGCGCCGAGCGATGTCCATAGGGTCGTGTTCCACCCAGCCGGGCCGCGGATACATCTGCGGGAACTCCCTGGCCGCGAAGGCCACGGGCCGTGCGTCGTGGTCGAAGATCATCGCGCGGGAGCTCGTCGTGCCCAGGTCCAGTGACATGACGTAGCCTCTTCTCATCTCTCTCCCTCCTCAATTGGATCTCAGGCGAAGACCCAAACACCCGCGCCTCGGAGCACCGATGACGCCGCGAAGCATCCGGTGTGTCCTCTTAGAATCGAAATCCGAGCAGATTCCAGTGGTTGAGCCATAATGCGAAGGCGGCACATGCCACCGCCACCAACATGAGGTGCACCCGCCCTCTCAGCGTAGAACCGTGGTTCCTCCACGCCAAACCAGCGGCGGCCGCCACAGCCGGAACGAGGAGCGTGGCGACGAGCGCCAGGGCTACCAGCACCCGCAGACTCGCGGGCGCGCCGAAACCTATCTCGCTCGGGTCGCGCAGCACCACCAGCAAGAGAACGACCACGACGAGGAACAGCCCGCTGACGAGCCCCGCCAACCACCTCGCCGATCGCGTGGCCAGCCCCCGTGCTCGCCTGTGCGACTCAGACCCCGCTTGCCGACCGTGTCCTCGCTCCCGCCTCAGCGAAACCAGGGCGGTCACCGGCCAACCTATCACCGCCGAAAGAAAGAGAAGGACGCACACCGCCACTATGCCGATCTGGAAAGAAGGTGTCTTGTACCACGGCGCCTTCTCGCACATCCAAGCCGATCCCATGAGCAGCCTGTCAGGACCTCCCGCCGGACCAGCGCTGAAGGCTATCCTTCCCGGGCCGCCGACTTCCCGGAACAGGCCGGGTTCGACTTGCTCGAAGCGCTAAGTGCCGAGCACGGGCGACAGCGTCACGAGCAGCGACGGGCCTGACCCGTTCGCGTGGCCCAACGCTTCACTCGGCGGCGCCTCTCTCACCACCACGACGCTCAAGAGTTCGATGAGCCTGTCAACGGTGGTCCGGGGCACGCGGGTCGAAGTGTAGATGCCCGTGTACCTCCTCACGTCCCGCACCCGTCCCCCGCCGTCGGTCGGCCCGGCCGCCTCTGCCGTTTCGGCGCCGTCGATCGCGCCTGCGCGGAACGTGAGGTTCGTTGCGGGACTCGCCCCCGCGCCCACCCTCGAAGGTCCAGTGAGCCACTCAGCGTAACTTGCGAAGTAGCGGTCTAGAAACGCTCGCACGAGCTGGTCGCGGGCGGTCGCGCCGTCGGGGCTGTTGTACACGACGAAGATGCCCACGTCATGGGACGGTATCAGGCGTAGCTCCGAATGAAAGAGGAACGTGTCCCCGCCGTGCCCGATGGTCCTCAGGCTGCCGTATGGTTGTTCGAGAAAGCCGTGGGCGATTCCACCAAGGTCGGGGTCCTGGATGAAGCTCGTTGTGTGCATCGCGCGAGCCGTCTTGGGCCTCAGGATCTGCGTCCGGCTGTCCTCGGGCCTTTCAGCCCTCAGGTGTGAGATCATGAACTTCGCCATGTCCACGGCTGTGGCGCTGACAGCGCCTGCGGGAGCGGCGGGCAGGTATTCGAAGAGCCCAGGCTCGAAGCGTGCCGAGGCCGGCGAGTACTCGTACCCGACGGCCAATCGCGTCTGGAGATGCGGCGGGACGGGCTGGCGGGGGGTGGTGTGGTCCATGCGGAGGGGTTTGAGGATGTTTTCCTCAATGTAGGTGGCCCATGGCATCCCGCTGACGCGCTCGACGACGTATCCCGCGAGCGCAGCTCCGTAGTTTGAGTAAGCGGTGACCTCCCCAGGCGGCCGAACCCGCCGGGGCAAGGTGGCGGCGAGCACCTCGCCGAGGGGCAGGACGCTCTCGGGATCTCGGTTGAACAGGCCTACGTTCCGGTCTTCGAAACCCGCCGTATGGTTCATTAGGTGAGCCATGGTTATCGGCTCTGGATACGTCGCGGGCACGCGGAAGCCGCCGCCCTTCAGGTAGGCGTTGACGTCCTCGTCCATGTCGAGCGCTCCCCGCTCGACCAGCTGCATCACGGCGGTCCACGTGAATAGCTTCGAGACCGAGCCTATCCGAAAGAGAGTCTGCGCTGCATCCACGGGTGTCCGCGTTTCCAGGTTCGCGTAGCCGTACCCTTTGGCGAAGAGTATCTCCCCATCTTTGACCACGGCAACAGCTGCGCCCGGGATGTGGTACGCTTGAAAGTGGGCGGCCATGACTCCATCGAAGAACGCCTCGAGTTCCGCGGGGGTGAGGAGGCGGTCCACCGAAGCATCCAGGTCCTCCTGGTCCGGCGCTGCCGGTGCTGCCGCCGCTGCCTGCGCGGTCGGTACGACCGACGTGACAGGCGCGACAGGCGCAGCCGCCGCGGCCGGCGCAGCCGCCGTGGCCGCGCAGTAAGGTGTGAGCGCACACAGCGCGGTCAACGCCGTCAATACGACGGTCAACGCGACGAGCTTCACGAGCTTCGCGCGCGGGTCGGCCGAAGGACCGGGCCCGCGCGCAACCGTACCGAACACTCCGAATCTCACTCCAAGACCATCTCCCCCACCGTGACTCCGTTCCTCACCGATGCGTTCGTTCTGAGAAGGGCACTTCGACAGTGTTAGCTGCTCTTCCTCCCGAGGGTGGCGACGTTACCCGCGTCGCACGATCGTTGCCGCGCGGTCGTTTCGGGGCTCTATAGACCAGGTCCTCGCATACCTGCTTCTTCGCATTCAAATGACCCCGTAGAGAAGCCTTTCACTGAATTCCTGGTCCGAGGGAGAGGAGTCCATCACATGGGTGAAGAACGAATTGGGCGAAAGCTGAAGCGAGCGGGCCGGCGCAAGTGGCTAGCCTGCCGGGTCTTGAGCATGCCACAAAGCTGAAGAATGGGCGCCGAAAGCGGTCGGCTCTCAGCCGGGAACGCCCGTGAGCCGAGACGCGGGGGATGTCTATGAGGGGAGACGATGAGGAGCCATGGCTGGACGGCTTGCGGGCAGAAGGCTTTGTAGAGTCTCGGGCGGACTGGTGTCGCCCGCACTGTGTGTTCTTGCGGTCGCAGCGGTTGTCGTGACACACGCCGCAGCGATCGGAGGGCTTTCGGGGCTCGCGGACGCCTCACCGGCATCTGAAAGTGCCGCCCTGCACGAGCAGGCCATCCGGCAGGTCGTCGCGGACCTGTACCGGGCAATGACGCTGAAGGACATCGACCTGATGCTGTCGCTTTTCGTTCAGCGCGACTCACGAGAGGACGAGGATCCGAAGACTGTGAGGGCCCAGATACTGACAGAGCTTGAGCCGGTGGTAGCCATTGCGGGGGACTTCACAAGAGCTAGCCTCGTTCTCGGCGATGGAGTCGCGGTTGTGCGTCTCCCCGAGGTCATGACGGTGAAGGACCCACGTTCCGGGGCATACAAGGACGTGCGCGCGAACGCTGAATTGAGATTAGCGCTGACGCGGTCCGGGTGGAGAATCGAGTCGAAGCGCGCTCTGCCGCCAGATACCGCAGGGAGCCAGGCCTCTGAGATAGGAGGGCGGGCACCTGACACCACACGAACAATCCTTGTCGCGGTGGAGCCCGTGAACGTCGATCGCTCTGGTGACGGGGACGCCATTGAGGCTTCGATCGCTGATGCCGCGACGAGCCCCGCGGCGCCGCCTGTTGCGGCGCCTCTCGACGCCACGATCACTGTCGACGCGTTGCACCCAGGCCACGTCATCAGCCCTTACGTCTATGGGAGTGCCTGGGGACAATGGGTCGGCAAACTCCCCCCTGACGATGAGATCTCCGACCTTCGCGTCAAGCTCATAAGGTTCGGGGGTAACAACATAAGCCGCTACAACTGGAGGATTGACACGTACAACGACTGGTGGACGAAGAGAAACGTAGTCCAAAGGCCCGGGCTCCTCGAGTTCGTGACCTGGGCGCGCAGCCACGGCGCGGAGCCGCTCATCCAGGTTAACGCCTTCGGGTTCGCCCCAGCGGAGACCGCGTCCACCGAGATGGTGAGGATAATGGATGCCGAGGCGGCCGCGGACTTGGTGCGGTTCCTCAACATCCAGCACGGGCTCAAAGTCAGGTTCTTCGAAATAGACAACGAGCCGTTCATCTGGCACGAGACGCACCGCGACTACCAGAAGCGGCCTATCGGATACGACGAGTACCTCGAGCGATTCGCGGAGTTTTCCCGAGCCATGAAGGCAGTGGATCCCTCCATCATCGTCATGGGCCCCGCCAACTGCAACCCCACGTATTACGTTCGGAGCGCGGTCGCGGCCGACCGCGTCCTCAAGGGCGATTGGATCCCGTACATGCTGAGGTACTGTGCGGAGTATGAAGGTCGTCACGGCCTCAGAATCCTCGACGCGGTGTCTTTCCATCGCTACCCGATCTATAGGTCCTTCAACGCGAAGGAGGTCCACACGAATCCGCAGGACATCCTGGACGCGACACGAGAGTGGTGGGACCCATCTTACAACCCAAGCCTCATCGACCCTACGTCCGAGTCGGCTGTCCGGGGCATCCTTCCACTCTTCGGGCGTTGGATCGACCAGAACTACCCCGGCACCGGTCTGGCCTTGACCGAGTATAACCTTGACTTCGACAGCTCCGTAGAATATCCACCTGGAGTGCGAGCGCTCTGGCTTGCAGAGACGATCGGCCAACTCGCCCGCCACGACGTGAGGTACGGTGTGTACTGGAACCTTCAGGAAGGGGCTGAGCACGGCCTTGTGGGAATGGACGGGCGCCCCTCTGAGGCCTATTACGCCTTCAGGTTGTATTCTCGCAATTTGACCGGCAGGATGCTGCCGGTCAAGGGCGAGCGCGAACGGGTTCATGCATTCGCCGCCCTGCGCGATGACGGCACGATAGCCGTCCTCCTAAACACTCTTGACCTCGCGCAAGGCCACGACGTCGAGGTGGTGATCTCGGAGGTCTCCGGCCCGAGAAGGGTGCGCCTATCGCTCCAGCCGGGCTCGGTCGCGGCCCTTACCGTCGTCCCAGGGCATGGTCCGGCGACCGCAGAGGTCTTCGACCCCTGAGACCTTAGTTTCCTAGTCTCCTCGTCTGAGTCTCTGCGCGTCGGGACTTGGGGCCTTCACCACGAGCACGCTGAACTCCCCCGACCGGTCTGCCTTGAGCCCGTGAGGTATACCTTTCGGGCTCAGCACGATGTCTCCGCCGGACGCGCCGATCTCTTGGTCGCCGACCACGACCCGACCCGAGCTGGAACGAATGTAAAGGAACACGTCAACCGGCGTCGAGTGCACGGGTGGCTCCTGTCAACTCCTTTCTTGGGGATTTTGCGGCCTCTTGAGGCTTTCCGCTGCCGCCGCTTCTTAGTACTGACGCCTCGATGTTGACGTCCCAACTTCGAGGACTGTGGCGCTGTCGCCTGCGGCTCGGAAGGATTCCGCAATGAGTCGGAGAATCGTTTGTCCGAGACGACCACCGCCGGGATACCATGAACCGCCAAGGGCTGCGACTCGCGGAGATCCTTGCTCCCGCCGATCCGCGGCTACAATGCCTGTGTGGGATGGCGAGCGGTCACAAAGTGGAAAGCTAGTGTCAGAGAGGGTTCAGCTATCCGGCGCCGGTCGAGATCAGTAATCCGACACCGACTGAGATCGGAGACTGCCTGCTCATGAAACCGCCCAGTATCGCTGGAGGTGGAAATGCATGAAGCTCAAGGGATCCAAAACCGAGGCGAACCTCAGGGCCGCTTTCAACGGCGAGTCGCAGGCCAGGAACAAGTACACGTTCTTCGCGTCTGTCGCCCGCAAAGAGGGGTACGAGCAAATCGCCGCGATCTTCGAGGAAACCGCGGAGAACGAGAAAGAGCACGCAAAGCTTTGGGCGAAGGCTCTTGGAATGATCTCGGACACCTCCGCCAACCTCGAAGAAGCCGCGAGCGGTGAGAACTACGAGTGGACCACTATGTACCGGGAGTTCGCCGAGACCGCGCGCGAGGAGGGATTCGAGGATCTCGCCAGAGCCTTCCAGGAAGTCGCCGAGGTCGAAGAAGCCCACGAGAAGCGTTACCGTGCCCTTCTGGAGCGCGTGCACAGCGGGACTGTCTTCCGTCGCGACCGTCCGATCAAGTGGCACTGCCGCAACTGCGGGTACATTCACGAAGGCACCGAGCCTCCGGAGGTGTGTCCGGCTTGCGCTCATCCGAGGGCGTTCTATGAGCCCCTCGCGGAGAACTACTGAGAGAAGCGTCAGCAAGTTCATACCCGTCCCGCTCGAGCTCGTTACGAAGTAGTCTGCAACCCAAGGTTGAAACGGGGTTGAGGTGGCCTCCCCGCATGGAGCGTGGGGCGGGGCACGACGCCCCGCCCCACGTCGTCATAAGAACCACAAACTCCCACGGACCACGCACTTGAAATCGTGAACGAACTCCCTTAGGTCGCGGGCGGAGTTCGCCACAGTCCATCCATGCGCGCGAAGTGCTTCTGATTGAACGTCCAGACGATCTCGTGGCTTTGCCGGGCAATAGCAGCAAGGAGCGCGTCGCTGAAGTCGACACCCTTGTCACGGTAATCCGCGAGGGCCTCCAAGGCGGTGCCCTCCTCATCAACCTCGATGCCTCGGATGCCCAAGAAATCGCGTATGGCTTCGTAGGTCTGCTCCCGGCCGAGTCCTTCATGCTCTAGGACATACACGACCTCGCACAGGGTGTGAAGAGCGATTCTCAGCGGGCCCGACCCGCGCTCGCAACATTCGATGAGGGCCTTCGCTCTCGCGCTGTGGTCGGCATGATCGTTGAGGAGATGCGAAGAATTACATTGGAGTCTAACCGTCCAGTCGTCTCGCCCTTCACCTATCGTCCTGTCCTTCACACCCGAGCACTCTCTTGGCTCGAGGCTCCCTCGCTTTGGCTCGGGCTGCTTCGAGGTCCATTGGCTCCATACCTGGCCGACGCAGCTTTCCGAAAACCTGGGCTGAAGGGACGTTCGCGGGTAGGCGCTCCAAATAGACGCGGTTGCGCTCCTGCCGGAACATGATTCTATCACCCCTCTGAATCGATAGAAACTCTCGGACCTCAAGCGGAAGGGTGATCTGCCCCTTCGAGGTCAACCTTGCCACAGACAGGCTCATTTTCTTCCCTCTCCTCCCGCTTAGTCGGGCATTCATGTCCCCCCGGTGACCGCGCGCCGGGCGCGTCGGACGAAGGTCCGTCAGTCCGTCAGATCCATTATACAACTATACAACGCCCCTTTTATGGGCAAGGAAGTTGCCACTTGTTCTCAGTATGTATCGGTGATTCTCACTGTGTGCTCATCGTCTTACCGTTGACGAGTCACCGCCCCTCCCGGCCAAGCCCTTCCGCCAGCTTGGAAATGGTTTGCGAATACGGGGCAGACGTGCAGGGCTTCGGCCGGCAGCCGGGCCCAATGCCCGCAAGGCGGCTGGTGCAAGGCCGAGATTCCGACGCAAGACGGTAAGTAGTGCAGGCTGTTCTAAGGCAGCAATATACTGCAACGTTGCGAAGAGCAGGAGGACACGGCCGTGGAACGTATCTTGGTGCACAGCATCCGTCGTGTTCTGAGGTATGTTAGTTTCTGAGCCGGCGGCAACCTTTCGCGTCAGTTGCTGCCCTTTTCCGCTAACGATAGGATGGTGCTAGGGCTGCCGATGCCGCTTGATATCTGTGAGTCTCCGGCAGTTCTACCTGGAAGCCGGAATCTTCTGCACATCTAGCTTGGAGCCCCCTGACGCTTATCAGAGGTCTCCGTGCGCAAAGTGCTTCCGATTGAGGATCCCCAAGGGTCTCAAGGCCATGCCAGGCAGTACCAGCAGGCAGTGCGTCGCGAGAGCTGACTCGTCTGCCTCAGTGGTCGGCAAGGGCGATCAGGGTTGCTTCTCTTCTCTCGGTTTCAATGCCCTCGATTGCCATGAAGTCGCAGATAGCGCCGTGCATATCCTTCAACACGCGTCCCACGCTTACTGATACATAAGTCATGCCCTTAGACCTTCCCCCGTGGTGCCGGCACGGCCAGGTTGAGACAACCCTGTTGAGCAGTCTAAACGGATCGCTATGATCATCAGGAGCGGTGGCTGCTAGAGCACGCAACGCCCTCACGGAGAGCCTGAAGGGGACAGTACGGTCTGCTCAACCTGCAGGCTGCAGGGCCTGTTTTCCGTCAGTTACGTGAAATCGCATTGCTGCGATGGTTGAGGCAGGCCTTGCCGTGAACAGCTTCAAGCACATGACCCGGCCGCAACGTGCTATAAGACTGGAATCGTGTGGAGATGCTCTGGCGCACGTATGCGGCTTGATACTGGAGATTTCAGCGATCTTGTGCTGTGGAGTGGCTCAGAGGTTGTTCACTCTAGGTGTACTAATACACTTGCATTAGCCGAGCTGACTCAGTGAAACCTCGCCGAGTGCAAGGAGGAATCGGCAAATCCATGTAGAAGAATAATGTTATAGCGTGAAGTGCAAGGTCATTGCAGCGCAGGGTTTATGGTTTGGTACGAGCTTGTGAAATCGTTTGCATCCACGGTCGGGCGGCCTTTCCAGTGTGCGCTGCTGTCCTTGAGGGTGTCGGCCCTGCCGGCGTCCCAAAACCCTTGGAGCATGTTTGGCCTTTCCAGCCCCCTCAGGACTGGCCCGCATTGTTACAGGGGGACGTTGCCCATATTGACAGCTACTGGGTAATCCTGCGCGGTATTGTCGGGTATTCGGGTACGTGTACGTGCTGAAGGGACGGAAGCTCCTGAAGTCAGCGATTTGGTACTCGTGTTCCCAGGATTATCGTGCTATTGCCTCGGACCTAGAGGTACGCACTCGCCAGGATAGTGAGCTAGGCTCTAGGCTGTTGAAGGCGTCAGTCCTTCAGCAACTGGTACGCGCGCCAGGAGGCAACGGCCAACAGCGACGTGCAGCGCTGGTACACAGTCCAGATCCGTGGAAGCGCCACGGGTAGTACACAGGCAAGGGTGATCCGCGAGTGAGCAGAGTGGTGGTTGTGGGAAGCATTAATATGGATCTCGTGGCAACAGTGGAAGCCCTCCCACGCGAGGGGGAAACCGTGACAGGAACCTCGTTCAAGCAAGTGCCCGGCGGAAAGGGCGCGAACCAAGCAGTCGCGTCAGCAAAGATGAGCGCTGCGGTTGTGATGGTTGGAAGAGTCGGAGCGGACCCGTTTGGGGACGCGCTTCTTTCAAACCTCGAGGCACACGGTGTGAAGACCAGCCGAATCCTTCGAGATGGCCTCCACCCTACCGGAGTTGCCCTGATAACAGTGGACAGGCTCGGACACAACACGATCGCAGTATGCCCTGGGGCCAATGCCAGATGCTCGCTGGATGATATTGTCTTTGCCGAAGATGTAATCGCCCAGTCAGATGCGGTCATTGCACAACTCGAGGTCCCGATCACCACGGTGAGCCAAGCGTTCTCGTTTGCGAGGGCGCATGGGAGACTGACCGTGCTCAACCCCGCTCCCGTGACAGATCCCGCTTCTGTGAAAGCCCTCTTACAGCATGTGGACATCGCCGTCCCCAACGAACTGGAGGCAGAGGCTCTCACGGGCGTCCCCGTGGCTCGTCAGGCCGGCGGGACGGATGGCTCTATCTCGGCTGATTCCAATGAACCAGCCCCAGTAATCGGTGCGCTTGAGGCGGCCAATCGGCTGCGCGACCTAGGCGCGAAGCGCGTGGTCATAACACTTGGTGAACGTGGAGCAGTGTTTGTGGGTCCTGAAGGCGAGATCGTCACGCCGCCGTTCCGGGTTCAGGCCGTTGATACCACAGCCGCCGGTGATGCTTTCGTGGCCGCGTTCACCGTGGCCTGGCTCGAAGGCAGACTGCCTGACGAGTGCATGAGATGGGGATGCGCTGCAGGCGCCATTGCTGCCACGAGGCCCGGTGCTCAGCCTTCCCTTCCGACCCGGCACGAGGTAGAGGCTATGCTCTCAGGTTCTGCGTTCTTCCCGTGAACTAGCTGGGACACAGACTGTGACCCAGTGCAATGGATCTATGAGACTGACATCTGAACTTGTCACAGTGCACGCACGCTCAAGATATGCTGGCATAGACTGGCTCTCGACCCAAGACTTCAGCGAAGGCCAGCCCTACAGGCAGGACGAGCTCCTCAACAGAGTGCGCTTTACCTGTCACCTCCTCCATCGACGTCATTATGCTTGCTTCCAATCCGCAAGGATTGATCATTTCGAACCACCGCATGTCTACAGAAACGTTGATGGCGAATCCGTGAAATGTCACCCACTTGGCAACGCATACCCCGATGGAAGCGATTTTGCGGTTGGACACCCAGACTCCGACAAGACCTGGCTTGTGCTCGCCTCGTATGCCGTACCGCCCAATAGCAGTGATTATGGCTTCCTCATAGAGCGCCAGGAGCCTATGGAGGTCCCTTTCCCCGCGATCGAGTTTGATGATGGGGTATCCCACTAGCTGGCCGGGCCCGTGGAACGTGACGTTTCCACCCCGTTCTGTCTCGAACACCTCCACGCCGCGTTCCCTCAAGAAATCCCTGGATACTACGATGTTATTCCATCCCCCGCCTCTGCCCAGAGTAATGACAGGCGGGTGTTCCACCATGATTAGGCAGTCGGGCACCTCGTCTGCTTGCCGCTTCTGAACTCTCGCCCGTTGGTACTCATACGCGTCTCGATACTCCACCCGACCGAGGTTGAGTATCTCGATAGTCCTCACGGGCTAATCACTACCTTCAGCCCCTCGCGCTTCTCCGCCACTTCGAAAGCTCTCTTCGCATCATCTATGCCGAACCTGTGAGAAACCAGCTTGCCTACAATAGGGTTGTGGCGGACGAACTCGATTATCTCTTCGAACTCGTTGTTGTTGAAGTTCCTGGAACCAACGATTTCGATCTCCCTGTCCACTATGTGCTTCTGCGCGTTTACACACACGTTGGGACACACGCCCACCTGCACGAGTCTACCACGGAGTCTCAACGTCTCAAGTGCGGCGATTACCGCCGAGGCGCTGCCCGAGCACTCGATCGCCCTGTCCAGACCCTTGCCGCCAGTAATATGCATTACCTCGGGGTAAAGATCTGAAGTGCGGAAATTGACTGTGTGGTCCGCGCCGAACTCTCTTGCGGCCTCCAGCCTCTTTTCGTTTATGTCCACCGAAACCACGGTCGCTCCGAAGCGTTTGGCACAGAGGACCGCCATGATTCCAAGCGGTCCTGCCCCAAACACCCCCACGATTTCACCTGGGACTATGCCGGCCTTCCTGACCGCGTGATAAGGTGTTCCGAACGCATCACCGATGATCACACCAACTTCATCGGAGATGTCATCAGGCAGCGGCCTAAGGCTGGCCTCCGGGACAGCTACGTACTCAGCATCACCACCGTCGAGTTCAAAGCCGATGACCTTCAGATCCCTGCAGAATATGAGATCCCCGTTCTTGCAGTGTTCGCACGTCCCGCACGTCACATGGCAGTTCACGATCACTCGGTCTCCGATTCTGAACCTCCTCGCCTTGTCCACCTCTGCTACTATACCGACCACTTCATGGCCGGGCACTGTGGGAAGAGGGTTCGGGGCCGGGAGGAGGACTTCCAGGTCAGTCCCGCAGATTCCCGAGGCCGTCACTTTGACCACAACAACATCGCCCTTGGCGGCCGGCCTGGGCTTTTCCACGATCTCGACCCGGCCTCTGCCAGCAAACTTGACCGCCTTCAGTTCCACCACCCCCGGACTCAAGTCTTTGAAACCTGTGAAAGATACGCCGCTTCTTCAGAGCAAGACGAGGGAAAACGGGCGCTCCAGGCTCCTTACGACTTCGCGGAGGAAGTCTGCCGCCTGGGCACCATCGATAGCACGGTGATCAAATGAGAATGACAATCCCATCATCTTCCGAACACTTATCTCGCCGTTGCGCACCACCGGTTTGTCTGCTGCACGGCCAACACCAAGTATGGCCGATTCGGGCGGGTTGATTATCGGTGTAAAGAAATCGACTCCGTACATTCCGAGGTTCGAGACTGTGAATGTTCCGTCGGAGACATCCCTTTCTGAGAGAGCGTTGGCCCTCGCCTTAGCCGCAAGACCCTTGATCTCACCCGATATGGAGAGGAGGTCCTTTGAATCTGCGTTGCGCACCTTTGGAACGACGAGGCCATCTTCCAGGGCTACTGCGACTCCCACATTTACCTCGGAAAAGAGCCTGAGGCCCTGATCTGAAAAACTGCTGTTGACCCTTGGAAACCTGCGAAGGGCCTTCGCTACTGCCTTCACAACGAAGTCCGTGAGCGTAATCTTGACGTCCGCTGCCTCTGCATTGAGTTCCTCGCATAGACGCACCGCGTCTGTCATATCCACCTCGGTCATGAGAGTGACATGAGGGGTCGTCTGGCTGCTCGCGGTCATGCGCTCAGCAATGAGCTTACGCATCGGGCTTAACGCCAATAGATTGGAATCCGGGTCTCCGGGAAGTGTCCGGCCCTCCTGAGCCGGTGCCTGACGTGCGGGAGCGACACAAGGCATACCCTCGTCAGGAGCGTTGCCCGTGCGATCTGCAATGTACCGCTCTACGTCTTCACGGGTTATCCGGCCATCCGGCCCGGTACCGGTCAGCTCGGACAGGTCAATGCCATGATCCTTCGCTATTCTTTTGGCGATCGGAGAGGCAATTACCGCCTCTTTCAGCTCATTCCTCGCGGCAGACTCAGCTGCTGGCTGCGCCGCGAGTCCGGAGGGCTCCGAGGGACCCACCTGAGCGGGCGACTGGAAGTCCAGCCCGGCCTCGGCCATTGCGGAACTGAAATCCTCGCCAGGTGCTGCGATGACAGCAAGAGGGGACCTTACAGGGTGCTCACTCCCTTCGGGTGCAACGATCCTTACAAGCACCCCTGACGCTGGAGCCTCTATCACATTGGTTATCTTCTCGGTCATGACTTCAAAGAGAGGCTCCCCTTGAGTAACCCCGTCTCCTTCTCTCTTAAACCATGTCACCACCGTTCCAGTCTCCATCGTGGAGCCAAGCTTGGGCATCCTTACGATCGTTGCCATAGCCCGATCCAGCCTCCTTGTCTTAGTACCGCTAGCACAGTCTGGCAGCCCCTTGCCCCTTGCCTCCGGACTTGACGGAGCATCCACCTCTGGGACCGCCTTTGGGAGGCTAAAGGGTGTTCTACTGTGTCATCATCTCGCCGGCAGAGACGACTATCGACTCGCCAGTGATGTGATCAGCGAGGTGAGATGCCAGGAATACCGCCACCTTAGCTTGGTCTTCTGGCTTGCCTAGGCGCTTGAGCGCGGTTTTCTCAATCCATTCACGCTCGACCTCAGGAGTTGTCATGAAGGTCCTGCGGACCATCGGCGTATCCGTAGCGCCAGGCAGAATTGCGTTCACATTGATGCCATAAGGGCCAAGTTCCAGAGCCATGACCCTGGTAAGCCCGATCACAGCCGACTTACTTGCGCAGTATGCTGCTTCCTTCAAGGTCGGCTTCTTTCCGGAACACGACGAGATGTTTATAATTCTCCCTGAACGCTGGCTTACCATGGCCCTCGCAACAGCCTGGCCCACCAGGAATGTGCCTTTAGCGTTGACACTCATGACTTGGTCCCAGTCATCCTCGGACATGTCGATAAAGAGAGAATGCTTGAGGATTCCCGCGCTGTTAACAAGGATGTCGATTCGCGCAAACTCTCTTAGGGTCTTATCCACCATCGCCTGAATGTCGACTGCCTTTGTGACGTCGACCTTGAACGCAAGGGCACGCCGTCCCATGCTACGGACTTTCTCCGCCACAAGCTCGGCACCGTTCAGATTCAAGTCGCACGCCACTATGTGCGCGCCTTCTTGAGCGAAATGCAGAGCGATAGACTCGCCGATCCCCTGGGCAGCTCCCGTGATTACGGCTATCTTGTTGGAGAGCAACACGTGCAAGACTCCCCCTTCTGCTGGACCTACTAGATCACCAGCACATCCGGAAGTTCGATATACTGGCCGTTGATCTCGAAGTTGAGAAGAGGCCAACCCTTGGAATTCGACAGCACCGAGGTTCCTTCTGGAGTGACCATGATAAGCTCCTCAACCTTTGTTCCAGCGATTGTGGCCAAGTGTCCCATGGGCTGGTGTTCAGACACATTCCATGATGGATCCAGCATGGCAGCTGAATGGAGAATCACATACCCGGTTGGGCCTCCGACGAAGTGCGCCTTCCACTCTTCCGGAAACCCCACCTCCGCGTAGGCCTCCTTTACCTTCGCGAGCAGGTCCTGGAACAGGACACCGGGTCGGGAATGAGCTGCGTTGACCGCCTCAATATAGCATGCAGCACGATGGATCCGTACAAGATCCTCCGGGATTCCGCCAAGCGCCACCATCCGACTCACATTGCAGTGCAGCCCCCATTTCTGCGCGACAGCATGAAGGAGCGCGGTCTTCCTAATCCGTCGCGAGGTTGGTATGGGATGCCGATAATCCCTAATCCTGTCGTCTGCTGCGACGATCACTACTTCGGTCTGGATGTGTCGCGAGGCGAAAGCCGAGATGAGCCGTGCCGCGACATCGAGTTCCTGCTCCCCGGACCGAACCGAGTTCGCTACATCACCAAAGCACAGGGCGCTTTCTAAGGCTAGAACCCGGCACCGCTCGACCTCAGTCACCGTAAACGGATAGTGAAGCCTCATGATGTCTTCGGCCACATTGTCAGCACCGAAGAAGGGGGCGTCACAAGCCAAGCGGCCTCTTCCTGCGATTCTGCGAATCACTTCCTTGCGGTCGGGTTCGTACCACGGGTGGAGCACCATTTCGAACCCCTGGCCAGCGATTTCCTCCCGCATTATCCTGGGTCCGTCCATGGGGTGCGCGATCAGATACTTGGCCTTCTTGGTCACGAGCACGGGGGCACATCCATACTCCGAGTTCAGGAGAACATGGTTGTCGCCTCCGCCAGTCAACCAAGAGAAATTGGACCGCAACGTCAAGACGACGGCGTCGAACCCACGCTCGTCCATGAAGTTCCTGAGTCTCTGTTCCTTTTCGTAGACATCTCGAAACGCCTCGTTCATGGCTGAGCTCCTTCGTGAGGTCAAGGCTTAGGAACCCACCGTCTCTTTCACCGCCGCCACGATGTCGTCGACGGAGGGAAGCACGTAACGCTCGAGATTCGGGCTGAACGGGACCGGAGCAAACTTGCTTGCAACCCTCTTGATAGGTGCATCGAGGTAATCCACGGCTTTCTCGGCCACGATGGCGGAGACCTCAGCCACAACACCGAACGGCCGCCAGGTCTCTTGGACTGCTACCAAGCGGTTCGTCTTCCTAACGGATTCCAGGATGGTCTCCTCGTCAAGCGGGCTTATAGTCCTGAGATCGACGACCTCGACGTCAATTCCGTCGATGGCGAGCTGTTCGGCTGCGCGGAGGCTGAAATCGACCATGTACGAGTAGGTCACGATTGTCACGTCCTTGCCAGCACGTTTGATGTCAGCCTTCCCAAGCGGAACGATATAGTCCTCCTCCGGCACAGGCCCTTTCACCTTGTATAGCTGCTTGTGTTCGAAGAATATCACCGGGTTGTCATCGCGAATCGCCGCCTTGAGGAGGCCTTTCGCATCATAAGGCGTAGCCGGCAGAACCACTTTTAGGCCGGGCACGAAGCCAAACCACGATTCAAACATGTGGGAATGCTGAGCCGCAGCCGATAGGTACCCGCCCACCGGGGCTCTCAGGACCATGGGAACGGAGCAGGTCCCGCCAAACATGTATCTCATGTTCGCCGCCTGGTTGACCAACTGGTCAGAGGCGATGGTGATCCAGTCGGAGTACTGAAGTTCCACCACCGGGCGACATCCCGTGAGGGCCGCGCCGACGGCCGCCCCGACATACCCCGCCTCGGAGATCGGCATATCCAGAACGCGCCCCGGAAACATGTCGTAAAGGCCTTGTGTCACACCGAAAGCTCCCCCATAGGGACCCACATCAAGGCCCATCACGAATACCCGCTCGTCGCGGCGCATTTCTTCGGCTAGTGCTTCGCCGAGTGCCTGAGTGTATGTGAGTTCTCGCATCACTGTGTCCTCCTTCCGACCGCCTTCCGGAGATCACGCATAGACGTCCTCAAGAGCCTCATGGAGTTCCGGCTCCGGGCTGGTCTCGGCGAACTTCACAGCGGCCTCGAGCTCATCCATCACCTCACGCCGGATGCTCTCAAGCTCTTGGGCAGTAGCGATCTTCTCTGTGGTTAGGTACACCTCAAACCGTCCGATCGGCTCTTTGGCCTTCCACTCCGCCACTTCCTCTTTCGTACGGTACGTATCGGGCTCGCCCTCGAAGTGCGTATGCCATCTGTAAGTCTTGCACTCGATCAACGTCGGACCTTCACCTCGCCGGGCCCGTTCGACCGCCTCGTTTGCCGCCCTGTATACGGCGAGCACGTCGTTGCCATCTACTATGACCCCGGGGATAGCGTAACCCACTGCGCGGTCGGCGATATGCTCGACCTTCCGAACTTTGGACTGGCGGGTTCCGACGCCGTACAAGTTGTTCTCGCAGACATAGATGACTGGCAGGTCGAACGCGGACGCCAGGTTGATGGACTCGTGAAAGGTCCCTTGGTTGGACCCACCGTCCCCGAAGAAGGCCACGGCCACCTGCTTGGTGCCTCGCATCTTCGCAGACAGGCCCGCGCCGGTAGCTATCGGGATTCCTCCGCCGACGATGCCGTTCGCACCGAGAATTCCGAGCTCGGTGTGAGCCATGTGCATCGACCCACCCTTGCCTTTGTTGTATCCTGTCTTCTTTCCGTAGAGCTCGGCCATTGCCCTATCCAACTTGCCGCCCTTCGCGATAATATGCCCGTGGCCTCGGTGAGTGCTGGTGATGTAGTCGTCGTCGTTCAGAGCGGAGCAGACTCCAACTGCCACGGCCTCTTCGCCAAGGTAGAGGTGCACGAAGCCTGGCAGCACACCCTCGGCAAAAAGCTTCGATACTCTGTCTTCGAAGTACCTGATCCGCAGCATCTGTCGATACATTGTGATCATCTTCTCATGAGACAGTTCCATCGTTGTCACCCCTCATGCCACAGTTCGTCAGAACTCGAATATGTTCTTGACCTCAGCAAGAGCCTCCTCAGTTGAGCCCGTGGGCTCGAATTCAAATCCCACGTACCCACTATATCCAGCATGCTTCAGAGCCTCGTAAACCTTACGGTAGTTTATTTCACCAGTTCCCGGCTGGTGGCGTCCGGGCACGTCAGCGACGTGCACATGACCGATGGCGTCAATGTTCTCGGATATCGTCGTGATGAGGTTGCCCTCCATTATCTGCATGTGGTAGAAATCATAGAGCAGCCGGATGTTGGGACTTGCCACTTCTCGGATGAGCTTGAATCCGAGCTTGGAGTTGTTCAAGTAATAACCCTTGTGGTCTACCAGCGTATTGAGAGGCTCGAGAACCAAGGTCACCCCTGCCTTCTCAGCGATTGGGGCAAGCTCTTTGAGCCCTGCCAGCACGCTTTCATACTTCTCCTCAGAGGAAATCTCATAAGGCAAGGGCTTCACGGAACGGTCCTCACTCAGCTCATCCGTGAGCAAGAAGAGCCGCTTTACGCCTGCACTCCTAGCCTTCTCAATGGACGTCGCGATGTTTGCTACGAATCTCGGCCTGTCCTTGGGATCAATGAGCGTACCACCGAGGTTGCTCTGAAACGTGACGATCTCGAGACCTAGACTCGCCGCACGGTCAACAATGGTTGAGAGGTCCTTGTTGTCCCAGTTCCAGAACTCCACTCCGTCAAAGCCCCACTCTTTCGCTTTGGTAAGCCTCTCCAGAAAAGGAACCTCCGTAAATAGCATCTCAATACAAGCGCTGAACTTCATGCAGCAGTCCCTCCCGCGCCAGAGTCGTCACGGATATACGACAATCTTCACACCCTCTCCGCTCTTGAGGAGCTCAATCCCTTTGCAGATATCGGTGAGCGCCACCTTATGAGTCACGAGCTTACCGAGGTCCAGCACACCGGTCTCCAAGACTTTCACGGCCTGGGGGAAAGTCGCGTTGGCAAGCCAAGTCCCGTAGATCGTCAGGCTCTTGAAAGTGATGTTGCATTGCTGGATCTCCTGCCTGACACCGGCATTCACTCCGAATACCAGTACCGTGCCGCCTTTCCGGGCGAGGTTGACAGCGTCTGCAAACAGCCGGCCAGCCACGTCCGCGACAACATCGGCACCGATGCCAGTCTCGAGACGCACGACCCCCTCGAGGTTTTCGGTAGTCGGGTCAACTACGATATCTGCCCCACTCAGCCCGGCGTACTTTCGGCGCAGCTCGGTCGGTTCAGACACGATGACCTTTGCACCCGCAGCCTTGAACATCTGAGTGAACAGAAGACCTATGGGCCCTGCCCCAAGCACCACAGCCGTTTCACCAGGTTGGATCCTGGCCGCCTGGGTACCGTTGATTACGCATGCTAAGGGCTCAGCAAAGACAGCGATCTCCGGCGGCACCCGGGGTGAGATCTTGTGGAGTTGTTGAGCTGGAACCTTGCTGTACTTGGCGAAGGCGCCGTCGGAGTGGATGCCTATGGCAATGATGTTCTCACACACGTTGGGCATGTGATTCTGACAGTATACGCAGTGCCCACAATAGATATTCGGGTTGACAACCACACGGTCTCCCGGCTTGAGGTGAGTCACCCCTGACCCAACCTCGAGAATCTTACCAACGTATTCGTGTCCCAGAATCGTGTTCGGCGTCGCAATGTATCCTGGCGGAACAGCGACGATATGTACGTCCGTCCCACATATGCTGGCAGCCTCAACTTCAAGGAGTACGTCATCGGGCCTGCTTATCTTGGGAACCGGTACTTCATCAAGCGCCAAGTTGCCTTCGCCGCGAAAGACTGCCGCAAGCATCATTCCAGACATACCTGTACCTCCTTCCCCTAGCTCGCCAGCCCAGCTCTAGAAGACTACACCGGAGTAGAGGGCGATATTGGCGTATGACTTGCATTCACCAGTTCTGATTATGGCTCTGGCGTTCTTCGAAGCCGCCTTGAATTCCTCATGACTCACTTCGGTGATTCTTCCGTCGAAAATGGACTTCACCCTCTCGTAGAGGTCCGGACTCTTGTCCTTCATCTCGCAAGCAATCGCGACCCGCTCCACCTGGAGCTCACTGAGAATGGCATCGAGGACGTCAACGAATCTCGGAACCCCTGGCTTCACAGCCACGTCGACTTTGGTCGTTCCGGGTGGCACGGGAAGTCCGGCATCAGCTATCACAAGACAATCACCGTGACCCATGTCAGCGATGAGGCGACTAATCTCAGAGTTCAAAAGCGTGCTCTTCTTCACAGCTAGGCACCTTCCACAAACGGTTTTGCAGTTCCATACCGTCACCCGCAAGGCCAAATGGAGTGGACGAGCGCTGAAGCTCTAGGAGCCACTTACGGTTCGGACGGACTCCCGGATTATCAATTCAGTAGGAAGGACGACTCTCTTGACCTGCCTACCGCGCCCGGAGATCCTCTGGAGCAGAAGCTTCACTGCAACCTCGCCCATTCTCCTTACGGGTTGTGCAACCGTGGTGAGCTTAGGTTTTACGAGCCTTGAAAGCGGGACGTCGTCGAATCCGACCACTGATATGTCGTCTGGCACCTTGATGCCCGAGCTCTCCAACGCTTGCATGAAACCGATGGCGGCAAGATCGTTCACCGCGAATACGGCTGACGGAAGCCCCGACATCTTGGCAAGTCTCATCCCTGCCTCAAATCCAGACTCAAGGGAGAAGTCACAGTTCAAAACCCATCCAGGAACAACTTCCAGGCCTGAGTCGTTCATGGCCGTGACGAACCCCTCGGCGCGATGCTTACTGGTTGGAAGATGAGTCGGCCCCCGGAGACATCCTATCTTGGAATGCCCCTGTGCGATCAAGAACCTAACTGCGTCGATTGCCCCCGCGCGTCCATCACTGACCACCGTATCGGCCGTCAAGCCTTCGATCTCGCGGTCCACGAGGACTACCGGAATCCGCGAGTCTTTCTGAAAGCTGTTAATCGCCTCAGCGAGATCTCCAGCAGTCGTGAAGATGAGACCATCCACCTGTTTCTCACGCATCAGAGCAAGGTAGGCGATTTCGCGTCTCTTGTCGTTCTCGCTGTTGCACAAGACTACGTTGTAGCCGTACTTGCGAGCCGATGCCTCAATTGCTTTAACCAACTCAGCGAAAAACGGGTTGGCAATATCGGGGATCATGACGCCAAAAGTCTTACTCCGCCGAGAGCGAAGACTTCGAGCGAGCGCGTTTGGAGTATAATTCAGCTCTTTAACTGCTCGCAGTATTCTGTCCCGCGTTTCGGGTTTCACATTAGATGAATTGGCCAGGGCCCGTGAGACCGTGCTAGGCGACACTCCGGCCCTCATGGCCACGTCCTTAATAGTTGTCACTGGTACTCCTTCCTAATGCCACCTGCATGAGGCAGCATTGCAGAGCTTTCTATACTTCATCCTGAGTTCGGGAGAGACCTACGCTCGCACGCAGGTCTCTCCCGAAAGACCTTGCCCTAGAACTTGACGTTAGCCCACAGGTTCGGATCGTTGACGTTCTCCTTGGTGATGGCTGTCGGCGGGATTCGGTGGATGGGATCCGCAATCTTCTCGCCCTTGATGGCCTTCAGAGCCAGCTCAACGGCGGTCTTGCCCATTCCATGGAGATCCTGCGAAGCAGAACCGTCGGCATAGCCACTTCGAATAGCGTCGCAGATGTTCGGACCTCCGTCAACCCCGACGATTACCACGTGCTTCGGGTCGCCCACGGGGTAGAGTTTACCAAGCTGCTTAAGTGCAGCAAGGACTGTTTCGGTGTAGAGATTGTCAGACGGCAGGTATATCGCGCCGATATCTGGATTCGCCTGGAACGCATCCATAGTGGCAGCATTTGCAACCTCGGGCTTCCAGTATGCCGGGAGCACCGAGACGACCTGAAGGTTGGGATACTTCTTGACTTCCTCCATAAACCCCTCGTGCCTCTCCAGACCAGCACTGGTTGCCAGATCACCCTGCAGAACGAGAACCTTCACCTTTTTATTCCCGACGGCCTTGGCCATGAGCCTCACGGAGAGACGGCCACACTCCCTGTTGTCTGACTCGACCATAGCGGCCACTTTACCGCCGGTGACGGAACGGTCGAGCGTGATCACCGGGACGCCGGCTTGGTTAGCCTTCACAACGGCGGCAGAGAGAGCAGCAGAATCAACTGGGTTTAGGATAACGGCCTTGGCACCTTTGGTGATTAGGTCCTCGACCTCGGCCATCTGAATCTCGGCAGAGTTCTGCCCTGAAAAAGTGGTCAACCCGTTGCGATACTGGGCAGTCCCCATGAGAACGCCTTTGTAAATGTTCAGCCAACCAACATGGTCCAGAGCAGCCATGACGAGGCCGAGCATAGGCTCACCAGGAACGACTGCGGACTTGCCAGTCTCCGCCAGCTTGGCAAGCTCCTTGACTCTGCTCTCAAGGTCTTGCTGGGCTGCGCTGGCCACCATCGAGAAGCTGAGAAGGAGGACCACTGCAATCGAGATGAGCCGAGTGACTTTCATTCTGTTTTCCCTCCCATTGCGAATTGAACATCGACGCCGTTGACCTAATACTTCACTTAAGCCCGATGATTGCGACGACCTCGCTGGCAATTACACGGGGACCACCTCCTTATACTCCTGAACACTTAGTCGATGGTACTAGCGGTGTTTCGAATACATAACCTTCAGGGTGTCTACAAGAACAGCCACGAAAATGATGGCGCCCTTTGCGACTTGCTGGTAGAAAGCTGAGACGTTAAGAAGGTTCAGTGCGTTGTTGATCACGCCCATGAGGAGAACACCTATCGCTGTCCCGCTGATGAAGCCGACGCCACCCGAAAGGCTCGTGCCTCCAATGACCACGCTGGCAATAGCATCGAATTCGAAACCGGTCCCCATAGTCGGCCAGAAGGAGTTGAGGCGCGAGGTGACCAGAATTCCCGCTACAGCCGTGAAAAGCCCGCCAAGGAGATAGACCTTCAGGACCGTCCGTCTCACGTTGATACCTGAAATCCTGGCAGCTTCTGGGTTTCCGCCTACCGCGTATACTTGCTGGCCGAATACGGTCCTCGACAAAATCACGTGTCCAACGATAAAGGCCACGATCGCAACCACGATAGTAACGGGAACAGGGCCTATCATCCCAAAGCCGATGGCCTGGAAGACCGGAGGCAGGTTGTACCACGAACGTCCCTGAGAGACCACCATCGTAAAGCCGCGGAACGCCTGCATCGTCGCCAGAGTCACAATGAACGCAGGCATCCGGAGGTATGCAACAGAGAAGCCGTTGACAAATCCAGCAATGAGACCCCCGGCTATCATAACCAGGAGTCCGAGGTACTGGTTAAGACCATGGAAAAGCATCAACGCGACGGAAATCGCGCTCGACAGAGCCACGATGGCGCCCACGGACACGTCAATCCCTTGGGCGACAATGATGAACGTCATGCCGACCGCGATGACGCCGATCGTTGACGACTGCAGAAGGACATTGCTGATGTTCTGCCACGTCAGAAACCTTGGCGAGATTATAGCCATAGAAGCACAAAGAATGAGGAATGCGAGATAGATGCCGTAACGCAGAATGACATAGAGAGCGCCAACAGAGCGGGTTCCCTGCGCCATGGCGGTCTCTGTCTTGGTGGTCATTGTTACCTGTCACCTCCGGTCTCTAACGCCAGGACCGCTTCCTGTGTGGCCTCGTCGCGTTTGAGGTCTGCAATCAGCCGTCCGTTTCGCATCACAAGGATCCGGTCGCTCATTCCTAGAACTTCCTGCAGCTCAGACGAGATCATCAGGATCGCGGCACCTTTCTGGGCCAGTCCGTTCATAATCTCATGGATCTCTGCCTTCGCGCCGACGTCCACACCACGCGTCGGCTCGTCGAGGATGAAGATCTTGGGCTCAGCCTCGAGCCATTTACCGATGACTACTTTCTGTTGGTTGCCACCACTCAGGTACTTGACCCACCTCCTTGAGTCAGGGGTCGCGATCCGCAGGTTCGATATCTGGCGCTCAGCCGCCCTTTCCTGAGCTTTCTCGTCTACCCACCAACCCCATTTCGTGAACTTGTGGAGACTGGCGAGCACGATATTCATCCTTATGGGCTTGTCGGCAATGAATCCCTCGTTTCTCCTGTCCTCGGTAACAAACCCGAACCCGTTCCGTATGGCGTCTTCCGGGCCCCTGATCGAGATGGGGCGACCCAAGACCTTCACCTTGCCGCTATCTACCGGATCGAGCCCGAAAATGGCGCGGGCAAGCTCAGTACGTCCTGAACCCATCAGTCCGGTTATCCCGACGATCTCCCCAGCCTTAAGAGCGAAGCTTATGTCCTCGAACACTCCGCGCCGGGTGAGCCCTTCCACTCTGAGTAGCTCCTGATTCATTGGAACATTGGATTTTGGAAACATCTCCCTGAGGTCTCGTCCGACTATCATCCGGATGAGTTCCATCTTGGCGGTGCTCGCAATGTCAACCGTGCCGACCTTCTGGCCATCGCGCAGGACAGTCGCCCGGTTACAAACTTCGAAGATCTCGTCAAGCCTATGCGAAATGTACACGATGGAGACGCCTCGTGAAGCCAGTTCCCTCATGAGGCCGAAGAGGACTTTGGTCTCCCGCTCAGTGAGGGACGAAGTTGGTTCATCGAGGACCAATACCTTCGTGTTCCGGAGTAGCGCCCGGGCTATCTCTATCATCTGCCGCTCGCCCATCCGGAGCGAACGCACAGTTGCCGTCGGCGAGACATTCAGGCCTATTCGGCTGAGAACCTCCTCCGTTTCGCTGCGCAGGCGTTTCCAGTTAAGGATGCCGCGGCCATTCTGGAAGGCCTCTATGAACAGATTGGACACCACTGGCATGTCGGGGAACAGGGCCAGCTCCTGGTGGATGAAGGAGATCCCGACGTTCTGGGCAGCCCTCGGGTCCGGAATGCTAGTCTCAGTGCCATTGATGAGGATGCGGCCGCTGTCGGGCTGGATCACACCACCAAGGATGTTCATCAGCGTCGACTTTCCCGCTCCGTTCTCACCTACCAGAGCGTGGATTTCTCCCCGCCTGACTTCCAGGCTGACGTTGTTCAGTGCCACGACGCCCGGGAAGACTTTGGTTATGCCCTGCATTTCGAGGGCTATCTCGTTACCCTGGTACACTGGTTTCCCCCCCAACGTGCGAGGACTAAGCCATGGAGCTGCAGGCTACGGAAGAATCGCCTTTCGTATCACCGAGAGGGTTCTGATCGGGTTGCCAGTCTCGATGAGTTTTCCGATCTCATCCATTCCGATACGCTCGATTAGCCTGAACATACCCTTGTACCATTCGATGCCCTCAGTGACAACCTCGACACCATCCTCGCGGTAGGGAAATACATCGAGGGAGTACCAGCCGTCGTATCCCGTGCGCTCAAGCCAGTACAGGAGCTCCAGCGTCTCAAGGGTGTGCACCGAGGCTGGCATCATATCATCATCCCAGGTGCGATAGTTGTCGTTGAGGTGCAAGTGGAACAGCTTGTTGCCAAACCTCCTAATCAGGGCAACGTCATAAGCCATGCTCTCGAATCCCTGCAAGGCATGGCCGATATCCAGATTGATGCCTACGTTAGGCCTGTTGACTTCCTGAATGAGCAAGAGTGCAGTGCCCACGCTGTTGACGTGAGCATGCATGCGAGGTTCGCGAGGCTTGTACTCGACCGCGATCTTCACATCCGGTCGGTAGTCAGCACACTCGATAAGCCCCTCGACGATCCAGTCCCACTCCTTGATGTAATCGGACTGGAACACATAGTCGAATCCGTCATGTCCGAACCACGGGCTGACCTGGCTGCATCCAACCTTCGCTGCAAGGTCCATTGCCTTCTTGACCTGCGAAATCGCCTGTTCTCGGACCCTGGGATCCTTGGAGCTGAACGTGCCCCATCCCCACTTACCTTGTGACCAGAGCTCCGGAATAATCATAGAAACCTGGAATCCCGCGTCGACCACCTGCTGGAGGTCCTGATCGGCCGTCTCCATTCTGAGATGCCATCCACCGACGAGTTCCACGCCGGTGAGGTCAGGTACCTGGCGCGCCCGCTCCAGCATTTCGGCAAAGCTTCTCTTGGGAGTATAGCCCTCGAGGACGTAACGATCTGAACAAGCACCGAACGCCACCATAACCGACGAGAACTTGTGCTCTCTCATCCTTACCACTCCTCATCTATGAATATGGGACTTCGATGAGGTGCTAGCTGTCGACCTCTCATCTCTGTCGAGTCTGAAGAGCGCCGGCCCCTCTTCCAGGTCGGGCACCAATACGGCCTTCAACACTTTGCCTTGCCGCGCATCGGTAATCGCCTTTCTTGCGTCCTCAAGGGAATAGGTCGCGATGAGTTTCTTGGGGTCGATTTTCCCGGAGGACAAGAGCTCGAGAGCGAGCTTGTGGTACCTCGGATGGTACGAGAACGTTCCAACGACGGTCTTCTCGTTGTAGTGAATCTCGTTGCCGTTCAGATGCACCGTCGGATTCTGTCTCGGAAGCCCGCCGAACAGTGCAATACGCCCCCGCTTCCGTACAAGCTCCACCGCTTGGGTCGAAGCCTCTGGCGCCGGAGTGGCAACTATTGCCGCGTCAGCGCCGACACCGTTTGTCTGTTCCTGTACCGCCTCCACGGCGTCCTGAGGCGCTGCCACCCTATCCACGTGGAAAAGCGCTGCCGCGTTTGCGGCACGCTCAGCCGATGGCTCGACGAGGATGACTTGCCGCGCCCCGCGTAGATGGGCTATCTCTGCGTGTAGACAGCCGATAGGGCCTCCGCCAAGGACTACTACCGTGTCTCCGAGGCCCACCGCAAGCCTGTCTTGGGCTGCCAGAACCGAGCACATTGGCTCCGAAAGCGCGCCGTCCACGAACGAGAGGTTCGGCGGGAGGTGGTTCACGATGCCGCGCTCCAGGATGTCTTTCGTAAGAGCCATGTACTCCGCAAACCCTCCGTCCACGTCTCGGCCAAGGATCTTGAGGTTGTCGCAGAGGTTGTAAAGACTACGCTCGCAGTAGTAACACTTCCCACAACGGATATCGGCCGCCAGCGAAAGCCTGTCACCCACGGAGAACTCGGTCGCGCCCTTCCTGGCCTCGATCACCTCTCCGGTGATCTCATGCCCCATGATGGGGCTTCCCGCAACAGGACCAAAGAAGTAGCGCCTCACATCTCCTCCGCATACACCGCAAGCACGGACACGCAAGAGTATGCCGTCTTCCGGGCAAACAGGTGTTGGAACCTCAACTACACTCAGTGCTTCGATGCCTTGAAGTACCGCAGCCCTCACGCCTGTGCCTCCTTGCGTAGTGTTTTCCCTACCGCTCCACCGGGATGAGTGACGGCAAAGGACTCTTTGGTGTATCCCTTCAGCTGCTGGACCGCCACACACAATGCGTCGCCCGCAATACCGTTGGCGAGAGAACTCCCGGTGGCTATCATCCCGAATGGGTCGGCCTCGGCAGGGACCCTTACGATAACCACCTGATCTGCCATGGACGCCAGAGTTGACTCCGGCGCTTCCGTCATGGCGATCACACTGGCTCCGCGTCTCCGGGCTATCTTGGAAAACTCGATGACTTCATCAGTCTCGCCACCCTTTGAAATCGCGATGAGGACATCGTTTGGGGTTATAGCGCCAGACGAACCGTGAAGGCTATCCGTTGCGTGAATGAAGACCGACGGGGCCCCTGAGCATGACAGAAGATGGGCTAGCCGCCACGCCATTGCATGCGAGGTGCCAACGCCTGTCACGAACACATGTCCCTTGCATCCTAAGACCAGTTTGAGCGCACCAATATACCCGTCGTCAACCTGATCAGCCACCATCTGAAGCATGCGTGCCTCTTTCATGATGGTGTCGCGAAGTAGCGCCAAGATCTCCTTATCATTCATCTCGTGACTCCTCCAAACCCACCCGCGAACGCCAGACTATATTCGGTGACAGATCGGCCTCAGGGCCGGGTATAATGAACGATAGACATCGTACTTCTCCAGATACATCTCATGCCGGTCGTAATCTGGCGTGTAGACGGCTTCGGTGCGAACAAGTTGATCGACGGCCTCAGTCAACGAGGTAAAGACTCCCGTTGCTAGACCGCCGAGCAATGCGGCCCCGAGGCATGCAGCTTCGCGAACGGCGAGTGTGGCTACCGGCACACCGAGCACATCCGCTTTCACTTGTAGCCACGCCGGAGACTTGGCGCCTCCACCCACGGCTCGAAGCTCTCGGACTTCCACACCCAGGCTATAAAGCGTGTCAAGGTTGATCTTTAGTTCATAGGTTAGGCTGTCGAGAATGCCCTTGACCACATCGTATCTAGTTGTTCCCAGAGTAAGTCCTACGACAGCCCCCTTCGACTTCGGATCCGACCACGGCGTACCACTTCCAACTAAGTGCGGAAGAAACAGCACATGCGAAGGGTCCTTGGGCACACGAGATATGATGAGATCATAGACATCGCACCCGGACTCGGCGGCCTCCCGAGCCTCGAGATGCCCGAAAGTGTCTCGGTACCACCTCAGCAGGAGCCCCCCCGTATGGTTGAGCGTTATTGTGAAGTAGATGCCGGGTACCACATGGTAATAGCACGGGTACTTGCTCCTCAACATCTCATCGCTTAGAATCGGCCTCTCGAATGGAATCCCCATTACTTCTGCAGTACCCGTGGAGACTGTAGCCATCTTCTCGCGCACTACGCCCGCACCGAGCGCGGCACAAGTCTGGTCGTGCCCCCCGGTGGCAAGACTGACTCCCTTTGGAAGCCCAAGCTCGCGGGCAAGCTCGGGGGCAATCCGTCCGGCGAAGTGTCCTGAAGGCACCACTGTTCCGAGTTTCTCGGACGGGATGCCCACAGCATCCAGGATCGACGATGACCATTCTCCTGCCGAGATGTCAAATGCCATCGTTCTGGAAGCCATGGACAGGTCCACAAGCGGCTCTCCGCCGAGCATGGCCAGAACGAACTCCTCGTAGTGCAGGAACTTCCAGGTCTTCTCGAACACATCCGGGCGATTGTTCTTGAGCCACATGATCTTGGTCAGAGCGTTCAGTGGATGGATGGGCATGCCGGTGTGCCTGAAGATGTTGTGGGCTCCGAACTTGTCGTCAAGCCAGCGGCACTCTTCCTCTGTACGAGCGTCCATTCCTAAGATTGCGGGGTATATGATATTCATGTGGGAGTCCACGGGTATGATTGCGTCGCCCTGAACGGAAAGGCCTATTACAGTCACCGGGTCGTTACGCGTCACCGAAGCAACCGCGCCTCCGATGACTTCTCGCACGGCCGCCATGACTTCAAGTGGATCCTGCTCGGCCCATTTGGGGTACGGACACGAGTAACCATACTCCTTGAACGAGTACCCGATCACCTGGCCATCCTGGCTGAAGATGGCCGCCTTGCATCCAGTGGTTCCGATGTCCAACCCGAGCAGGCTCATCGCTCCTCACTCCCGCCACCGCTACGCGCCACCTTGCGAACATCTCGCGATCAATGGTGGCTACTAAGGAATTAGGGCGCTAGGAACACGCCATGGGATGGGACTGCGTGCACAGCGGCACGCAATGCTATCCATGGCAACGTTTGCAATAACGTTTCCATAACTACAGCCACCCTTCTATTTGTTCGCCATAGTATCCGCCTGTTCCTCCTATAAGCCAAGAAAAACTCGCAATGGCAGCAGTGGCATCTGCTCCCTGTTTCCCGAGTGCAGTCGCATACATAACGTGGACACTCGCTATCACGACTGATTGAGTCAACGAGACAACCATGTCGCATCCCCCGACCCTTCGACCCGTCGAAACCTCGCAATACATCCTGCGGGCTGCGGGTCACTCCTTGTTAACCCGAAGACTCTCATCGATGTATGACAACAACTCTTTCAGACTCCCCCTCCTTTTCTGGAGAACCCCAACCCATAGAGCTTCCAGCACGCACAGTTGGGCCACACGGTGGGCCATCAGCTCTCCTGTCGAGGACTCCGCAAACGCGGCGGTAAGGAGCACATGATCCGCGATCCTGACAATTGGCGAAAGGGGGAAATTGGTAATTGCGACGGTTGTAGCCCCAGCTTTCTTGCTTTGCTTCAGAGCCCGAATTACTGTAGTGGTTTGGCCAGAGTGGGATATGCCTACCGCCATATCTCCCCTTCTCAAGAGACTCCCTGTTACTAGACTCACGTCAGGATCTGATGAGTACGATGTCTGGTAGCCAATTCTCGCAAACTTGTAGCATCCGGCATGCGCTACTGCGGCCGCATCTCCGATTGCGAAGAACACCACCCTGGAAGCACTGCTAAGAGCCTCAAGGACTCTACGATATTCATCCACGTCGATGGCTGCCAACGTATGCTCGATCGTGCGGACGGAGGATTGAAACACCTTTCGTAAGATGTCTCCATAGTCGTCGCTTGGCTGCACGTCCGGATAAAAGCCCCCACCCCCGGGTTCGCTCGTTGGCTCAAGGGCGGTCCGAAATTCTCGATAGTTCTCATATCCAATCCGACGGGCAAACCGCGACAATGTTGCGGTGCTACAACCAGCTGCCCTTGCCACCTCTGCAATGCCCATTTCAACGACGCTCTTCGGGTTTTGCAGGACGAACTCCGCTGCCTTTCTCTCGGCGGAGTTGAGCGAATCATATACCCGCTTGATTTTCACCGGTGCGGGCAACATTACTGGCAAGTCCCCACCGGCATCGCTATTGCCCTCCATTGCGCGCCTCCTCTTCTAGTTGAGGATCCCGTCTTGGATTCTCCGAAGCTGTAATAGCGTGGAGTCAACGAGTTCCACCGAATCATAGGTGATGATCTCGTCTTTCCTGACGTCACGTACCAGCCTTGCACCTTTCGCAAGCCCAAGGGGGAGCATCTTCTCATTCCGGGCGATGTGTCCCAATTCTATACTGCCTCGGTAACAATACTCACCGATGCCGTCCAGAACTGTTCCAGCAGGCAGATGCCTCTTTGCAATTGCTATGCATTCGGCAGTCAGGGGCCTTTTCAGCGGCTGCATCGTCGCCTCGTGATACAAGACAGCCTGAGCCGCAGTCAGAGGCGTCTCCATCCCGCAGAGATGATATGGGCGATAGAGCAGGTAGTTTGGACCGTTTCCCATGTCCCTCTGAATCAAGCTGTCTATGAGCCGCGGCTGGTCTGTAGTCACGACTAGAAAGACGCCCGGGTGCACATCACCAATGGCAAAGTCTACGACTCCTTCTCTTTCCAAGATGCCTCCTTGGTGCTTGCGGCAGAATACCTTGGCTAGGTCTTTTACAACACACTTCGGACCATGCATCCCACGGATGTCGGGAACAAGGCCGGTTGCGTTGGCAACAGCTGCCATCTCAACCATCGTCTTTGACCCATCCACAAACTCCACCAGCATCCTGGGACTCATGCTCCTGGTCTTAGCCCTCTCGGCCCACTCATCAGGGGTTGCATAAGGATCCAAGGGATTGTTTTTTCCCTTTCCCGCTGCTACCACCTTGAGCCCCAAGGCCTTGGCAAACCTGTACAGCTCCATTATCGAGCCCGGCTCGTCGCCCGCCGTGAGAGTGTATATGACCCCAGCGTTGTCTGCCAGCTGCCTCAGAATTGGCCCAACCGTGACATCGCATTCTAGGTTCATCATCACAACGTGTTTCTTGTGGTTGATAGCGTCAAGAGCGATGCGAGCGCCCATTTCCGGGGACCCGGTGGCATCGATGACTACCTGAACCTGAGGGGTCCTCGTGGCCATTTCATATCTCGTTGACACCAAAACCCGGCTTTGGCCCAGCATCCGCGCCGCCTCGTAGGCGCTGTCCACGAGCGTAGGTTCGCGGTTGTCCTGGGCAAGCTTCAAGCCCTCGAGCACCGTTGACGAGTCAAGATCGACCGCGACGCAGATCTCTATGCCCTTCATCTGCCTAACCTGGGCAAGTATGTCTTTGCCCATCTGCCCGACACCTATCAAACCAACCCTAATAGGAGTCCCTGCTCTGTGCAGCTCCTCAAGCTTTTCGTCGATAGCGTACATCGTCTCGCCCTCCGATCTTGTACGAGCTGCGACCAACTGCTATAGCAATCTTCAGGGATTGATGAACCCGTGGCCGCTCCGCGAAGAGTGACTCCCTGTTCTGCCAAGGTGAAGAGGTCTTTCCATCGGTATCATACCATAGACACCTGGCGATGTGAAGACACATTTTGCATACAGGCTGAGTGATATGAAAGTACTGAGAAACGGGCAATGTGGGATTGCGCATAGTCGTGCGGTAGTCGCCATTATGCAGCAAACGTGGCTAGCCCATGCATTTCATACCATCGTCGCCCACATGAAAATGCTGTGACTGGTCGATAGAGACAGCATCGCGAGACCGGCTCTGAGAGGCGCGGATGCGCCGGGCGCGGGGCACCTCGGCACCAATGGAAAGTCCGGTCAAAGACGTTGGTGCTGGGTAGCGAAGGCGGTTCCCCGGAAACACTATCACGGCACGACGAAGAGGGGGGAACGGCCGTGGAACGAATCCCGGCGCACCGCATCCAGGGCATTCTAAGATCCCTTGGGTTCTGGGCTGGCGCGACCGCCACTGCCACCGTCCTCACGGCAACTCTAGATCCCGATGATCGCCTCGACCCTGTCGGCACATTCCCGCGCCCTCGCCGCGGCGGTATCCCCGTCCGCAGCTTCAGAGCGGATGTGAATGAACGGCTCCGCCGGGTCTGGAAGCACCAGCAGCCAACCATCGTCGAAGAATAGCCTGAGGCCGTCGATGAACTCTCTGGGCATGCCGCCTGTCTCTTCGGCCAAGATACGCATAACCCGTCCCTTGAACTCCCACGGGCAAGGCACCGAACGGCTCACCATGGGCGGAATGGCCAAGTTGTCCACGATGCGTGACAAGCCGATCCCCTGCCGCGCCATGAACTCGAAGACCTTTGCCAACGAGAACATGGCATCGAAGGCAGGCTGGAAGCTGGGAAAGATGAATCCTCCCTCAGTGTCGCCGGCGAACAGGAGGTCCTGCCCTGCCTTGGAGGCGAACTCCATCAGCGAGCGGGCGTCTTCCCTTGTCCGCACTATCCTCGAGCCATGCTCCGCGGCGATGCGGTCGACTGCGCTCGTGGCAGCCACGGTCGCGGCGACGAGGAACCCTCCATCCTTTGACGCCCCGCGCGATGCGTCGCACCTCGCTTCACGGCTCGCGCTGCCGCCAGTGCACCCGCTCGCGCAGCCGCTCGCGTCTCGCGTCGCCAGCCAAACCATGGCTGCAAGCAGGGTGTTGCCTTCCACCACCCTCCCCGTCTCGTCTACGAGCGCCAGCCGTTCGCCGTCGCCCTCTACCAACACTCCCACGTCGGCTCTGAGAGTGCTCACGGTCTCCGACAGCTTCTTGAGGTGCGCGCGCCGTTCCTCCAAGGTTTTCGGGGCGCGCGAGTGATCGGGATAGGCGTTTAGGGCAACCATTTCGCACCCTAGACGCCCAAAGATGCCTGGCAGAAACATGGAGAGCCTGCTGTACGCGTAATCCACCACCACGCTCAGCCGAGAGCCCGCGATTATCCCGGCGTCAACGTAGTTGAAGAACGACTCCGTGTACGGTTCCAGCACACGGCCGGGGAACTCCAGCTTGCCCACCTCGTCCGCATCCGTCCTCCGAAAGTCCTCTCTGAAGAAGATGTTCTCGATCTTGCGCTCGTGGGCCCTGGGCAGGTTAATGCCCTGGCTATTGAAGACCTCGATGAGCGTGAGCCGAGGATTATCGGGCGAGACCCGGATGTGCACTCCGCCGTCCACGCCGAGGGTCTTGACGTTGTACCGGCTCACCGGCAGAGGCGTCGACCTCAGGTCGAAGATGTTCGTTCCCACCGTCATCAGACCGCAGATGATCGACCGGAGGATCATACGAGAGGCGGGATGGTCATCGCGGCTGGTGGTGACGGTCGCGCCTTTGCCGATCGAGCTTCCGAACGAGGCCCCCAGCTTCATCGCGAACTCCGGCGTGAGCTCAATGTTGGTGAGCCCCGTCACGCCCCTGTCCTTGAAGATGGACCCCGGCCATTTCGTGCCCCATATGAGGCTCATGGTCACACGCGAGCCCGGCTCGATTATCTTGTTCGGCCATACCTTGATCTGGGGCTGGAGCATGGCGCCTTGTTCTATCCTGCACCTGTCGCCCACCACCACGCCTTCCTGACACGTGACGAAGTCCTTGATGATTGCGTGCTCGCCCACTATGGCGCCTCGTACCTCCGTCCCCTGGCCAACGAACGTGTCCTGCCACAGCAGGCTGCGTTGGATGACAGCGTCCTTCTCGATTATGCAGTTGTCCCCTAGAACCGTGTACTCAAAGCAACCCGCGCCCGGCCCTATCCGGCAGTTCCTGCCTATGACGAGAGGTCCGGAGAGGCGTGCGCTGGGCGCGATCTCCGTGCCCGCTCCGACCCAGATGTCGGTGCCGATCTTGTTGCCCGGGATGTCTACCTTCACTCTACCCATCACCGCGTCTATCTGGGCTTGCCTATACTGCTGGACGTTGCCTACATCGCACCAGTATCCCGAGGCCACGTGCGCGTATAGCCTCTTTCCATCGCGCAGCAACGCCGGGAACACGTCCTGACTGAAGTCGGCGGGCCTCCCCGCGTCCACGTAATCGAGCACTTCGGGCTCGAGGATGTATATGCCCGTGTTGACCGTGTCGCTGAACACCTCGCCCCAGCTCGGCTTCTCCAGAAACCTGCGTATCCTGCCCTCGTCGTCGGTGACCACGATGCCGTATTCGAGGGGATTGTCCACGCGCGTCGTGACGATGGTAGCCACCGCCGACTTGACTTCATGGGACCTCACGGCTTCACGAAGATCGATGTCGGTGAGCGCGTCCCCGCTTATGACGAGCAGCCGCTCCCTGCCGAAGACCTCGGCTGCCTTCTTCACGCTTCCGGCCGTGCCGAGGGGAACGTCTTCAACGGAGTAGGACAGATGAAGGCCGAGTTCCGTTCCGTCGCCGAAGAAGCTCTCGATCTCATCTGCAAGGTAGTACAGGGTCACCGCTATGTCTGTGATTCCATGGCGCTTCAACAGCTCGAAGATGTGCTGGATTATGGGCTTGTTCACGACGGGCACCATCGGCTTGGGACGGTTGCACGTGAGCGGACGCAGTCTCGTTCCCTCTCCGCCTGCCATGACCACCGCTTTCATGTCAAGCCCCCCTATCCTGTCCAATCCTAGTCCCGGCCCTCCCCCTTCGTGGACCTGGCGGACAGGACCGAGAAATCAAGCCACGGGAATGGGTCGTCGAGACGGTTCACCGCCTCGAGGCAGCGCCTGGCTTCCTCGCACTCTTCCTCGCTCATCCCTGCCCCTTCGAGCAGCCGCTCGGCGTAGTCCATCAGCTTGTCGAACCTCTCGGCGTGCTCCCTGAAGCGCCTCGCTCCATACTCCGTGGCTTGGCGCTCCGTCACGAGGAACGGCCAGTCGCTCGACATGAGCAGGAAAAACTCCCTGAGCGCCTGAACCTTGATCTCCCCCAAAAGACCGGCGCAGCGTGACCAGTCCGCTTCACGGCCTGAGACCGGCCCGCTCTCCATCTCTTGGACAGGCTTGATAGGCCGGCTGGATTCACCGGGTCGCAGCGGCTCGTCAAGCTGGCTCAACGGGTGCTCTGTCAACTCGGGTGGCTCGGGTGACCCAGGCACCCCCGCCTCGGCCTCGGAGAGTGCGGCGAGCCTCTTCATCCGCGCCTCTGCAGCGTGGATCATCTCCCACATCCAGGCGGTGCCGTCGTTGAGCCAAACGTCGTGCCTACCTCCCCGCCCCCAAGACGACTCCGGCAAATCCACGGCATCGTTCGCGGGGTGGCAGTCCAAGACCTGTCCGGCCGACCTCGCTATCACGTCCGCGCTCCCCGAGATCCCCTTGAGCACCTCGCCAAGCCAGTCAATACCCTCGTACCACCAGTGTCCGAAGAGCTCGGTGTCGTAAGGCGCCACGATCACGGCGTGCTCCCCCGTCTCCGCCCACCAGGCGTCGACGAGCTCGTGAATGAGCCCCACGAAGTGGGCGGCGTGTTCCCTGAGCCTGGACGACGCCGCGGCCGCGTCGTAAAGCTCCTTCGCCCCAAGATCCGTGTCCCTAGACGTGACCCGCCAGTACTGAAGGCCCGAGACATCGTCCTTTCTGTGGAACTCCCGGTACAGCCCATCGCCCGGGTAGCCCAGCCAGGAAGACCACACCTGCGCCGTCACTCGCTCGTTCCGCCCGAAGCAGGCCACTTTCGTTCCGCCGACGAGGTAAGGTCTGAAAGTGGTTCTTCGAGGCGCCGCGCTCCGGGCGGTCGCCGCGACGTTCCCCGTCCCGGTTCTGGCCAGGCTTGCTTCCACGCCGCCGGCCGCGCCTTCGTCCTTGGCGCGCCACCCGCCGCTCGCTACGCCTATAGACTCGCCGCCCTCTATGGCATGCCTGTCGACGAAGAAGTACTCAAGCCCGAGAGCCTGCAGGTAGCACTCAAGCCCCGGCCTGTATGCGCACTCAGGCAGCCATATACCCCTAGGGGCTCTGCCGAAGCGCTTCGTGTGACTCTCGCATCCCACGGTGAGCTGAGCTCGAATTGAGGTATCCTCTTTCAGGAGCGGCAGGTAAGCGTGGGTCGCCGCGGACGTGATGATCTCAACCGCTCCGCGTTCCTGAAGCTCGCCCAGGGCCCCCACGATGTCGCGGGCGTACTCGTCGTTGAAAGCGCGTATGGCCCGGTCGTACCTTGAGCAGTACTCCTCCGCCTGGCGCCGGCGGGCGTCATCGCCGGCGAGCCTGAACCGGCCCCGGTCGTCCTCGGCGCGCGCAAGGCGCGCCTCCGCCCATTTCACGAAGCCTTCCCTCATGTAGTCGTCGTCGAGCTGATCGAGGAGGATCGGTGTGATTCCCACCGTCACGCAAGGAGACGAGCCTCCGGACGCGGATTGCCCCGGCTTTGCCTCGCTCGCCGCCGTTTGTCCGTACCTGGGTATGGTCCGGAGCAGCTCTAGTAGCGGGATGTACGATTCCAGCATGACCTCGTACAGCCACTCCTCGCCGAAAGGCCACATCCCGGCCTTGCGGCAGTATGGTATGTGGCTGTGAAACACGAACACGAGAGAACCCCTCGGTCCGGTGTCACCCGCGCATGGACGCCCTTCACTAAGCACTTCGCTTGGCACTTCGCCAGACATCCGCCGCGCGCAGCGCCGCATGCCACGTCCCATAGGCTAGGCCGAGAGGCGTGCCTGCGTCCTTGTTGCTCGGTGGCAGAGGCTCGACGGTCGCCGTTCGATGGCCTGAGGACCGCGCTCTGCTCGGTTGGCTGCACCCCTCCCAGCTCGTCGCACCCGAGGGAAATGGCACGCGAGGCCGCTCCCCCCTTTCATGAGTGTGGTACACGTGTCTACCACGACACTCGCGCCGCTTCGTCCAAAACGCGCTGGTACACCGAGTGGGTCGAGGTCGCCGCGGTCTCCCAGCCGAACCTCGAGACCGCTTCCTCTTTGCCGCGCCTCGCGATGAAACCGCGAAAGGCCGGATCCAAGAGAACCCGCTTTATTCCCCAGGCGAGCGAAGCGGCGCTGCCGGAGCATACCTTGAAGCCCGTTTCCTCGTGCTGAATGACCTCCGCAAGCCCTCCGGTGTCGGACGCCACGACGGGCGCTCCTTTCGCCATCGCCTCCAGAGCCACTATGCCGAACGGCTCGTACAGGCTGGGAAACACCACCAAGTCGGCGGCGGCGTAGAGCGCGTCGCGCTCCTGGTCGCTTATGCGGCCCGTGAAGACCACCGCTGGCCCCAGGCCCATGTTCGCTGCTTTCTCCCGCAAGACGCCTGCGTAATACCCATCACCGGCGATGACGAACCGTGTGTTCGGTATCTCCGCGAGCACGCTGGGAACAGCGTCGAGCAGCACGTGAACGCCTTTCTCGTACACGAGTCTGCCCACGTAGAAGACGATCCTGTCCTCAGGATGCGCGTAGCGAACTCGCGTCGCGCGGACCAATTCCGCGTCTGGCCGGACTGCCGCATTGGGATCCACGCCGTTCGGGATGACGTCTATCTTATCCCCGGGAAGCGAGAAGATCCTCCTCAACTCGTCCGCCATGTAGTGGCTGCAGCATATGACCCGCCATGCCTCGTACGTGATCATCCACTCTACTTCGTGGATATACTTCTGGAGGTCGGAGTGGATACCTCTGTTCCGGCCGTACTCGGTGGAGTGGATCGTCGCGATGAGTGGGATGTGCATGGCGTGTTTGAGGGACTTGGCGGCAAAGCCGACCAGCCAGTCGTGTGCATGCAGGACATCGTAGCCCGGCCTGCCGCGCGCCTCCAGCACAGCTCGGCTGGTAAGACCGAAATTCGCCTCCATGACCGTTTGGAGGAAGCCGCCGCCCGCGCCGTATGGATCCGCTCCGGCCCGAATCGTAGACCGCGCGACCCTGGATATCTTCACGCCGTCCTGCGCGAAAGACTCGGCGTCTCCCCTGGAGCTAGCGCAGATGACATGTACCTCGTCCCCCTGTTTGACCAGGGCTTGGGCGAGGCCCGCCACTGCCGCGCCGAGCCCCCCAACCACCTCTGGTGGGTACTCATACGAGAGCATCAACACGCGCATGGGCTCCGCCTCCTGCATTGGCAGGATTCGACGACGCCCTGAGGGTATCCTTCCACCAGGCCGGCTTCTCGGCCACAAGGGACACGAAAGGCACCCGAGACCGCGCAAAGCGAGTGAGCCCGCCGGACCGGGCCGGAGGACCGGAAACCCCTCCTGATCGGGAACAAGGAATCAGCGCATCGATGTAGTAAAGAATAGGCGATGACAACGGGCAGCCGCACACGCGATGGGCCAATGCGATGGCCGGGGCGGGTGCGGAGCATCCAGATTGAGCATGAT
This sequence comes from Bacillota bacterium, assembly GCA_024653485.1. NCBI lineage: Bacteria > Bacillati > Bacillota > Bacillota bacterium. The sequence goes on from JANLFY010000006.1 coordinate 49,168, forward strand.
GGGACATGGGGGAACGGACATGGAGTTCATGGAAGTCGTCAGGGAGCGCAGAAGTGTGAGGGCGTATCAGGATCGGGACGTGCCTGCTGACAAGCTCGAAAGGATTCTCGAAGCGGCAAGGCTCGCGCCGTCGGCAAGCAACCGCCAAATGTGGAAGTTCATAGTGGTGCGCGATCCCAATAGGCGCCGGCTTCTTGCTGAAGCAGCCAACGGCCAGTCGTTCGTGGCTCAGGCGCCGGTGGTCATAGCCGGGGTTGCCATGAGAACGAGCCACGTCATGAGCTGCGAGGTCCCGAGCTATGCGGTGGACCTCGCCATTGCCATGGAGCACATAGCGCTCGCCGCCGCTTCGGAGGGTCTCGGCACGTGCTGGATCGGGGCCTTTTCACAGCCGAGGGCGAGAGAGATCCTTGGGGTGCCGGATCAATACAAGATCGTCGCCCTGATGCCCCTCGGATACGCCGCCGACGACCCAAGGCCGAAGGCACGAAGACCGCTGGAAGAGATAGTGCAGTACGAGCGGTTCTCTGAATAGGGTTCGTGAGAGCCTCCTCTTTGCGCAGGTCTGACCGACGGCTCCACGCTCGGTCCGCGGAGGGACGAGTGACGGTACCGGGGCTTGGCGTTCGTCCAGAGGGACGTGCGAGATCAGCGCGAGAGCAGTGCGAGATCAAGTGCGAGCTCAGAGGAACGACCCTCGGACCGACCATCGAGAACCGGAACGACTGATGACGATGTGCGAGTATGCGAGTAAAGGTGGAAGGAGGAGCCGCTTTGCGCCCGGCCGGCACCGCGTATGAAGCGCGCACGACGAACTACGCGCACCACGAACCGCGCACGGAGACGCCGTGAAGAACGGGGGCGGGAGGCGGCGACTTGCGATGGCACACAAGGGCAGATCCAAAGACGGCCAGATTCCCAAGAAGCGCTCAAACAACGGCAGGATACCCAGGAAGATCCGCTGGACTCTCGAAGAGGTCCGCGAGATGCCGACAGACAAGATCCTCGCAGCTCTTCACAGCTTTGGAATCCCCATCTCCATGGAAGCCCTCCGTGAACAGGTAAAAGAGTTCTGCTCCGCCGAAGACCTAAGCGAGCACTGGTTCGACACTTACTCGGTCACTGCCACCGGGTGGGACGAAGACTTCCCGTGGTTTGCGGCGTGGGTCCTTTGGGAGCGGCTCGACGGTGACACGATTCCGTACGAGAGTGTCACGGAGCTCATGGCTGAGGGGCTCGGCCCGGCGTCCGGCGGCTTCGGTGGGCGCGGGTATGATGATGAAGATGATCCCCTGCTGCTGATCGGTGCCGACGATCTCGACGAGGGCGCGGACGATCTGCCTGTCTTTCCCGACGATGAACGCTCCGGCAAGATTACAGAAGACGAATGGGAAGACGATGAGGCATCTGACGTGTTCGACTTTCCCGGCTCGCCAGCAAGGGCGTCAGTGTGCTGGATGCAGCTTCGGGCCTGGGATTACGTAAAGGCCCTCTTCTCGGGCAAGGCAACGTCTATCGAGGAGGCGATGGAGATCTGCTCCTGCGCTTCGTCGCTGGACGAATGGTGCGTGGCACTTGCGGACAATCTGGGTTTCGAGTCCGCTTCGAGCCCAAGCCTGGCTCGGGAGCGATTGCGCTTTGCCCGGGAGTTCTGCGAGTTGTTCCCCGAGAGCGATGAAGAGTTCATCAGGCTGATGCGGTCCGCCGAAGCAGAGGCGCTCTTCGCCCTCGGCCGCATCGAAGAAGGCGAAGAGGTCTTCGCGACCCTCATGCAGCAGTGGCCCGACTGGACGTGGGGTTACGTCTATTGGGGGGATGCGTACATCCGCGCGGGGGAAGGGCATCCCGAGCGGCTGGCCAAGGCAAGGGAAGTGTTCAGAGCCGCGCTTCGGCTCGCCGACGAGAGTGACGCGGAGATCATTCGGGATCGCCTCGAGGATCTCGGTGATCTATAGAGCGGCTTGAGAGCGGCTTGCGGCGGGAGCGCAGGTGTCACCTGATACGCGCTTGAATACCATTGTACTAGAGGTGGGAGGAGTTGGCTGAACAGGGCCCGTGTTGCGCGGTCAGGCGGGCTCAATGAGGCTGAGAACGCCGCCAAAGGGAGTCTAGCTCCGCGTGGCAAACATTGTGGCAGACATTGAGACACGTCGATAGTGGCCGTTGCCGCGGCCTGTGGTATGCCCCTGCAGACGCACGAACGGGGAGGCGTGTATATGCATGGCGCATCGTCACTCAAGGTTCTGGCCGACGTGCTGACTCTCTCGAGAGGCTTTGTTGCCATTGTCCTTCTGCGAGCCTGCAGTTTTCCGGATCCCGCCAAGGTTGTGCGTTTCGTCGTGCTCCTCACCCTGCTCGGATGGACCACCGACGTCTGCGACGGCAATCTCGCTCGGGCGTCGGGACGGACCGGGGGCAGGATAGCATCCGCGGACCTGCCGATGGACGTGCTCATGATGTGGAGCGCCGGTTATGTGTTCGCGCGAGCTGGAATCATCCCAGGCGCGCTCTTCTTCGCCTACTCCGTGGGCATGGCTCTGGCCGCCCTGCTCTCGCGGTTCAACAGAGCCGTGGTGCTCGGCTTCTGCGCACCCCTATCTGCTCTTCCGCTCGTCATGAGTTACGTGTACGCGCCCAGCTGCTTTTTCATGTTTGTACTCTGGATCGCCGTCGTTCTCATTACTGACTGGAACCGCTTCACTCAGGTCGTCGACTCGTTCATAGACGCATTGCCGGATCCTGAGCGGCGTGTCATAAGGAACGTCCTGGGACGCCTGGGGTTCCATAATACAGGCGTGTCCCGTTGAACAAGTGCTGAGCGCTTCAGGGTGCGGGAGACCCCGCGAGGGCGAGCTCCTGCAGAACGGGCCCCTGAAGGGCGCGATGGCCTGCCGTCCACCCGGCAGGCCATCGAATCCTCCTAGCTCAAGGCGGCTTTCCGCCGCCACAGACCACGTCTCCGCGGCCTAAGGAGCAGGTTTACCTGGCAGGCCACGTTGCCTTCTGCCTCGCGCGCGACTCGAGACGAGTCAGGCTTTCCGTATCTGCACCGCCTGCCAGCGGTTGCCGCAGGACTCACACTCCATCCAATAGGTGTAGAGGAACCCTTCCTGGCACGCGGTGATCCCGATGGTGTATTCGCGGCCGGCTTCTCGCCCGCACTTCGGGCAGATCCTGAGCACCCGGACCCCCCCTTCCGTGGGAATTACCAGATGAGGCATCGGGAGCCCGCGTTCACTGTCATTCGAACTCCCTGGTTGCCATAATATGCTCCCACCACCCGTTCCGGATACCATCCCAATGCCCGAAGGGGACGGGCACCTCATGACTTCTTCGCAGCCGCGACCTCGTCATCGGCGGCGATCCGCCTCATGGCCTCAAGGGCGATGGAGATGATCATGTCCTCACCGCGCAGGAAATCCTCGTCGGTTGCGTGGTTCGCGATTGGGATGCTCACCTTGCCCATGGACTTGACCACCTTGCACCTGGGCCCCCCGTCCATGACGAAGAGCGCGCCGCATCGAAAGTGCCGGTAGTGACCCAGAATGAATACCGTGTCGCTTTCCATCTCGACACAGATTACCCCGGCATCGACCAACATCTTCCTGAACTCGGGGTTGGGCGGAGCATAGAAAGCGTCACCAGCCGACACCACGCCGATGTGGATGTGAGCCCCCAGCTCGCGCGCGACGTCGTATAGAGCGCGAGTGACGAAGAAGTCGGCGACTGCGGGAAACGGCCCAGGAAGGAACTTGTACGACGTCCCGCCGTCCCTGTAGGTCGCGGTCGCGATGGCGATGTCCCCGACCCCGATGTTCTCCTGAAGCCCGCCCGCCGAGCCGACGCGGATGAACGTGTCCGCGCCCATCCTACCCAGTTCCTCCATGGCGATGGCGACCTGGGGCCCTCCCATGCCGGTTGAGCAGACCGTCATTCGCACGCCACCGTAAAAGCCGGTGTGGACGAACATGCCTCTCGTCGCGCTCACCTGCCGCACGTCATCCAGCCGCTCGGCTATCTTGCGGCCACGAATGTGATCGCCCGGAATGAAGCAGTATCTGGCAATGTCCTCGTCAAGGGCTTTGATGTGATGCTGAGTGTACTGAGGCCCTCCGACGTTCAAGACCTCCAGCCTCAGCTCACGCTTTTCCGGATTCCCGCTCCCTGCCATCCTCTCACGTCTCCCTTCCCCTGGTGTCAATCATCGAGGTGTCAGTCTCTCGTAGCTGTCGCCGCAAAGCTCTCGCCGGCGATACCCTCCGCGGGCACTCCAAGGAGGTCTGCAACGGTCCGGCCCAGATCCGCGAAACTCCCGCGCGTGCCGAGGAAAGCGCCGGGTCGTATCGCGCTGCCGTACACAAGCAGCGGGACGTATTCTCGAGAGTGATCCGTGCTCGGCGTGGTGGGATCGCAGCCGTGGTCGGCGGTGATCATGAGCACGTCGCCTTCATTAAGCACCCCCGCCAGTTCCTCCATCATGCGGTCGAGCTCGGCGAGAGCGCGCGCGTAGCCTCTGACGTCGTTGCGGTGTCCCCACAGCATGTCGAAGTCTATGCAGTTGGCGAAGATGAGCCCTCGGCCCCTCGTGCGGGCAAGGCGGATCACCGCCCTCATGGTGTCCTCGTTGTTGGCTGTGTGATCCGACTTCGTGAGACCTTGAAAGGCAAATATGTCTTCAATTTTCCCGACCCCCACGACGTCCATCCCGGCCCGCTTCACGTGATCGAGCACTGTGAGACGCGGAGGCTTGATGGAGAAGTCCTTGCGGCGCCGAGTCCTTGCGAAGGTGCCCGGTGTGCCCTCGAAAGGCCGGGCGATCACCCTGCCTACTCCGTGTTCGCCTACCAGTATCGAGCGCGCCTTTCTGCACATCTCGTAAAGCCGCTCCACCGGGATGACGTCCTCGTGAGCGGCCACCTGGAACACGCTGTCCGCTGAGGTGTACACGATGGGGAACCCGGTTGTCATGTGCTCTTCGCCGAGCTCCCTGATGATCTCTGTGCCTGACGCGGGCTTGTTGCCGAGGACCTTCGTGCCGATGGCCCTTTCGAAGGCGTAGATGACTTCGGGGGGAAAACCGTGCGGATACACCGGAAATGGTCGGTCGAGGACGATGCCGGCGATCTCCCAATGACCTGTGGTCGTGTCCTTGCCCGCGGATTCCTCCGACATGCGCCCGTAAGCAGCAAGCGGATCCGGAACAGCAGGTACTCCCGCCAGCGGCTCCCCGAAGGTTTCCGCGATGTTACCCAAGCCCAAGCGTCCCAGGAACGGCAGGTCCAGTCCTCCTACCGCCTTTGCGGTGTTGCGCAACGTGTCGCTTCCCGCATCTCCGTATTCGTCGGCGTCCGGGAGCGCGCCTATGCCAACACTGTCCATCACGATCAGAATGACTCTGTCCACGTTTGGCCTTCCCACGTGGCGTGTTCCTCCAGTTGTGTGGATTCGTCTCAGAAAGAACGCAATCGTGCTACACGGCAGTCCATCAGCGCGACCGTGTATGTCTGCCCTATTCCTGCAGCGCGGTTACGATGACCTCGTCCCCGTCCCTGACACTCCTCAGCACCTTCGCTTCACCCTCGACCCGGCCGAAGACGTTCACCGGGCTTGCGGGGCGGATCTCATCGCCTCGGCTTACTGGCGTGGGCCCAAAGAATATGCAGAAGGCCCGTCCGGGCGGCCAGTATCCCAGGTCGCCTTCTTCTACGATGTCTTTCGCGTTCTCGCTCTCAAGCCTCACGGGAATCTCGAAATAGACCTCGCTGCCCCACCTGTTCGCCCGCCCGATGATGGGCAGCGCCGCCCAGACGGCGTCGGCGGTCGCTGTAGCGTTCAGCACAGCTTCCACCTTGACGTTGCCCGCACTTATGGAGATTCTCCTTGACATCTGTTCTTCGCCTCCATCAGCACAGAAGGTTACATTCCCGCGGCGAACAGCGACACGAAGTCACGGATCCTCGTCTCCCAATCGCCGAGGACAACCAGGTGGTGGTTGCCCAGGGGGTTCGTGAGGATCGTGTCAGTGACTGCCCGACTTCGGAACTCCACGGTCAACTGGGTCCTGCACATATCATCCCTCGAGCCGCACTCGATAAGCCTGGCCCCGACCGCAAACACCTCTGCGAGTTGCCGCCCTCCTATGCGGGCGACCGTCACCGGGCCGCACGGGAGGTCGCCATGGATCGCCGCTCCGATTCCCGACTCGAAGTGCGATCTTATGGTGTAGGACGTTGCCATGGTTCTCGGCATGGTGCAATGCGCAAGAACCACCCTTGCCTCGCGGGGGTAAATGACCGTCGGGTTAGCCATGAAGCTGGGCTCCCCGGTCAGCTCGCGCAGCAAGAGCATACCCAGAGCGGAGAGCACATCAGCCTCACATGCCGCCGGAATGCCGTCCTCGTTGAGGCGGGCCAGGGCGTAGCAACCTGTGTTCTTGAGGAGCGGAAGAAGGTCAAAGCACTTCACGGTCACGGCATCGAGCCTGTGCTTCCTAACGAGGGCATCGAGTCCGACGTAGATCTTCGCGGCGCCCAGAAGGGTAGCACGGTCCGCCCCAGCCACGCGTTTCGCGCTCTTCGTAAACTCCTCCGCCGCATCCAAAGCCGCGCTTTCATCAGCATCCTGCGCCTCGTGGACGAGTTCCTCGAGATCCATGTATACGAGGCGGGGACCCCACACCCGCCTCACCTGCTGAGCCAGGCGCCAGGGATCCATCACCTCCACGTCTCGGGTCCCTACGACGCCGAGACGCGCCCGCTTCATGGCGACCCTGGCCGCGAACAAGGCGAGCTGTTCCTCGAGATCGTGCCGCCAGTCTGCGACGGCTTGCACGATGCGACCTTTCCTTCCCTCAGCAGCGAGGAACGCCAGGATTTCCAGGGCTGCCGCGACCGCGTTGTCCGCGGGGTGGGCAAGGATGAGCGCAGGTTCGTCTGACCGCGCGAGGAACTCGAGTACAGGCGCCTCAATACCGCCGCTCAGAGCCAGGATCAGGGTGATGTCTATCCCTACTCCTCCTTGGCCCTCACCATAGGTCTCCCCCTCCGGGCGGGCCTCAGGGGGCGCAACACTGAAATCATACCCTGCAATCGCCCGAAGTTCCTCGATGTAGCGCGAGACCCGTTCTTGCATACCGGCTTTGTCTCTAAGAGGCGACCCGAACGGAACGACGCTTACCCGCACCATCTGAGATTCCCTCCGGTCTGCATAGCTTTCTCATCAGGGTGCCTGCGCACCTTTCCTTTGCTCTTGCGGTCGCGCCTGGAGACGTCACTTGGGCCTCTTCAACGTGCTGCCGCATTGGGCACGACCTGAAAACCGGCGACAAGAAAGTGCCGGTCGAGCGTGAGGACTCTCTTGATGTCTCGTTTCCTGCATATTACGAAGCTGGTGCAATCAACCATCGAAAGCTTCTGATCGTCGTGCTTCTCGAACATCGCCCACGCCTCCTCGAAGATTGCGGGGGTCACCCAGTCTATGAGCAGTCGCTCATCAGCTACAGCTGTCTGCAGTGCCCGGTAAAACGACACTGCGATCCCGTGCCCCATGTTGTGCCGCAGAAAGGTGATGGTTTCGGAACAGACGTCGCTGGACGTTACAACACCCGCGCCGCGTTCCAGCACCTCGCGCCACTCTTTTGCAATGGACTCATGGTGCGGATCCTTTTCCGCGACAAGCGCTACCCAGGCCGCGGTGTCAACAAAAACCATCACAGCCTGCGGCCCCCCTTCCGACGCCCTGTGGTCGTCGCAGAGTCCTGGTTGTAGAGATACCGGTCGTGGTCTTGCGCCGCGTCGGGAGGGACATCGCCCTTGTACATACCCACGAGACCAGCCAGCGGGTCATCAGACCTGCTCTTTCGCCCTCTGCGCTCAAGCTCATCAAGGTACCCTGCTACAGCCTCCCGGACGAGCGATGCCTCCGACACCCCCCTCATAGCTGCCCACTTCTTCAAGAGGCTGTCGCTTTCGTCGTCCAGATAGATTTGTTTTCGCTTCATGTCCTCAGATCCCTCCCCATGTTGTCTATATACATCGTTATGTGTCTATTGTATACATCATACCAATTATACCATACGTCCGGCGGGCGTCAATGAGGCCGCACATGTTTTCTGCGGTGGCCTGCAGGCCGGATTCCACCGGGGTCTCCCGTGAGGGCCCCTGTGCGGGAAAGGGGATCAGGTACCTGGTGCACTGCACGCAGGCATGCAGGAACCTTCCCATTCCTAGCGAAGTTGATTTTGGAGGCCGGGTCGTTGGCGGCTGTTGGCGGTTAAGTCCCTGGAAGCTGAAGTCCCGGGTGACCAGAGTCGTGGGCGGTCGGAGTCGCAGGTAGTTGAAAGCGTGGGTGGATGGAGGTGGCCGGCGTGACCCAGGTAGACATCATACGGGCGGTGCAGTCCATCGCAAACCCCGCGCTCGACGTGGCGTTCGGTGCCATCACGATGCTGGGCGCGGAGGAGTCCTTCGTCGCGATCGTGGCGGTTCTGTTCTGGACGGTCTCAAAGCGACTTGCCATGAGAATCGGCGTGCTCCTCATCGTGTCCTCATTCGCCAATTCCGGACTCAAGGACCTTTTCCGCATGCCGCGCCCCTCTCCGGATGACGTGCGGGTGATAATGCCCGGGACAGGTGGAGGATACGGGTTTCCCAGCGGCCACGCTCAGGCCGCGACGGTCTTCTGGGGCTACCTTGCGCGCGCCGTCTCAAAGCGCTGGTTCACCGCTGCCGTCATCGCGCTGGTCTTCCTCATCGGCCTCTCAAGGGTGTACCTCGGAGTGCACTTCCCCGGCGACGTGGTGGGCGGGTTCTGCTTTGGCGCGATCATCCTCGTGGCGTACCTCTGGGTCACTGGCCGTCCGGAGCTGCGCGCCGCAGCTTCGATGCCCACTTGGTGGCTCGCGGCTGTCGTCGCCGCAGCCCCGTTCGCACTGCTTGTACTCTACAGGTCGGCTGATGCTCTCAAGATGGTCGGCTTCCTCTCCGGGGTGGGAGCGGGTTACGTATTGGAAGACAGGTTCGTCCGCTCGGATGAGTGCGCGCCCCTCGCGACCCAGATCCTGAAAATCGCTGTCGGCCTCGGAGGGGTGTTTGCGCTTCGCTTCGGCTTGAAAGCCGTCTTCGCGCCGGAGGAGCCGACTCTCGCGCTGGTGCGGTACGCCGCGATGGCGGTGTGGGCCAGCCTCGGAGCCCCATTCGTGTTCACGCGAGTGCTCGGCCCTGCCCGACGGCGGTGACGGAGTGATATGCAACAGGGAACGATGAACCGGGGGTGAGTCTCGAGATGAACAGCACGTTCGCCTTGCGGGCCAGGAAGATCCAGCGCTCCGAGCTCGCGGCTCTCTTCGCGCTGGCCGAAGAGCCAGGGGTGATTTCGTTCGCGGGCGGGTTCCCCGACCCGGAGTGGTTCCTGCCGGAGGTCGTCGAGATAAGCCACGAGATCATGAGTGCGAATCGGGGTGTGGCCCTTCAATACGGTCCTACGCCGGGCTTCACGGCGCTCCGTGAGTTCATGGCAGCTAGGCTCGCGGGCCAGGGCATCAAGTGCGACCCCGCAGACGTCCTCATAACCAGCGGATCTCTCCAAGGACTGGATCTCGTGTGCAAAATCTTCCTGGAGCCCGGCGACGTGGTGCTCACCGAGGCGCCCACGTACATCGGGGCCCTTCAGACGTTTGCAAGCTACGAAGCGGAGATCGTCAGCGTCCCGATGGACTTTGACGGGATGATCACAAGTGAGTTGGAACCCTTGCTCGTCGATGTGCGAGCGGGCAGGAGGGCAGGAGGCCGGATGCCGAAATTCATCTACACCATCCCGTCGTTCCAGAATCCGTCCGGGTGCACGTTGAGCCTGGAGAGGCGGCAGGCCCTGCTCCGAGTCGCGTCCAGGTTCGGCATCCCCGTGGTGGAGGATCATGCCTACGCCGAGCTCCGCTACGAGGGGGCGGATCTCCCTTCGCTGAAAGCCCTTGATTCCGCTGTCGGATGCGATGGCATCGTGATTCACCTCGGCACGTTTTCAAAGATATTCTCGCCCGGGCTTCGCCTGGGCTGGATGGTCGGCCCGAGGCCGGTCATGGAGAAAGCCATTCTCTTCAAGCAGGGCACGGACCAGTGCTCCAACTCCCTCGGTCAGATGATGGCGCTCGAGTACGGAAAGCGCGGCCTGATCGAGAAGCAGATAGGTGTGACCGTGGCAAGCCTCAAGAGGAAGAGGAACGAGCTCCTGAAGGCGCTCCGAGCGTGCTTCGGGGAAGCCATAGTCTACACCGTCCCCCAGGGCGGCTTCTACACGTGGGTGACATTCCCCGAGGGCGTCGACACAGTGGCTCTCCTGCCACGTGCCGTGAAGGAGCATGGCGTGGCGTACGTGGCCGGCCCGTCGTTCTACGCGGATCGCTCCGGCGCGAACCAGGCTCGCCTGTGCTTCAGCCAGCCTAGGGTCGACCAGATCGAAGAGGGCATCAAGCGGCTCGTCGCATGCCTCGGCGCCTGAGCCTCGCGGTCACCATCTCGCGCTCCTTCCGGCGCCATCGCCAGCGCGCCTCGTCCCGTTCGCGCCGCCACGGCTGAACCGGGCGAGCTCGCGCCTAAGCCGCGCCTCCACGCTCTCGGGCAGCCGGCGCACGGGAAGCGGAATGGGCTCATCCGTATCCGGCTCCACTGCACCGTTCTCACCGGCACAGTAGCCCCAGCGATTTCCGCCCCTGTCCGCGCGCTTGCGACCGTCCGACAGGTCGGATGTGCCCCGGTCCCCGCCCGCACCAGGCGTATTCGCATCAAGCGCGAAGGGCGCGAAGACATCGCCCCCGCGTTCTCCTCCGCCCCGGCCCTCCCAATCCCCCGGCGCCACCCCGGCTCTGCGCGCCGGCCTCTCCACGGGTTTCGGGACATAGGGCTCCATCTCCAATAGATCGTGGAGGATGACGAGGGCCGCTTCCTTGTCCGGGATCCGGCCCCGGGGTGAGAGATCGGGATCGTTCTGCGCGAAGGGCGGGACCGGTGCCCCGACGCATGAAGGGCAGCCGTCCTCGCACTTGCACGCCTTCACCATTTCGAGGCAAGCACGGAGCACGTCCTCGAGCGACCTGTAAGCACGCTCGGCGAACCCCACCCCGCCGGGATAGCGGTCGTACACGAACAGCGTCGGCGAGCCGGTATTGAGCGAGTCTACCACCGCCCCCACGTCCCTTGGGTCGCACATGGCATAAAGGGGCACTACTTCGGTGATGACGTTGCCGATGCCGTATAACCCCTCGGATGGGTCCCTGCCCCACTCGCGCACCAAGTTGAGCGTGGATAAGGGCGGCACGAGCCAGAAGGCGACAGTCCCCATGACTTGAGGCGGGAGGCTCACCTTCCCGAAGCCGATGCTCTCGCGACCGTGGAACTTGATCTTCTTGAACATGTACACGAGCGAGGTCACGGTGACGTCCCCGAACGACGCCGTGGCCCTGCGGAACTTCATGCTCTCTTGTTCGTTCTCGATCTTCACAATCGATTCCGAGATGGACTGCGTGAAGTAATCGACGTCGGCTTTCTCCACGAAGGCCGCCTTCTTTTCCACGTCGAGCTGGGACACGAAGTACGTCTCTCCATCGTGCAAGTAGATCGCCTCGGGGTGAATCTGCTCGAACGCGGAGAGCTCGTCCATGGTGCCGATCACGCGATTGGCCGCCGTGTCTTTCGCAGAAGGCGCCCGGCGGTCGCGCCCCGCAAACGAGCCTGTCCACGGCATCGTCTCGGACCGATAGTCCTGGGTCGTGTCCACGATGGTGTACGTGTTGTCGGACGCGTTCCTCAGCTTGACCGCTTCGGACGGGTACGAAGGATGCGACCAGTACCACCTGTTCCCACGGCGCACGATCTCCCGCTGCTCTTCGAGGATCTCGAGGATGGCAGGCATGTACTCCCCAAACCGTGCCATATCCCTCGCTCCCAGCGGCAGCTCGAACGCGGCGCAGCGCAAGTGCCTGGCGAGAATGTACGGGTTGTGCGGGTCGATTACCGCCGCTTCGGTGGACCGCCCGAAGAAGTACTCCGGATGGCTCATGAGATACTGGTCTATGGGCGTGGACTGGCCGACCAGAATCACGAGGGCTTCCTCCTGGCCGCGCCCCGCCCGCCCGGCCTGCTGCCACGTGCTGGCGATGGTCCCTGGGTAGCCCGTGAGAATGGCTGCGTCAAGGCTGCCGATGTCTATGCCGAGCTCGAGGGCATTGGTGGACGTGACTCCTAGCAGCTCACCAGAGAAGAGGCGCCGCTCAATATCGCGTCGCTCCTCCGGAAGATAGCCCCCGCGATACGGCTTGATGGCGCGTGCCAGCGACGGGCTCACCTGCTGGAGACGCTCCTGGGCAAACCTGTAGATGAGCTCCGCGACCACACGTGCCTTCACGAAAGCGATTGTCTGGACCCTCTCCCGAACCAGGTCCACCAGGAGCCGCTCCGCCTCCGCGCTGGAGCTTCCTCGTTCAACGCGCGCAGCGTCTATGAATGGCGGGTTCCAGAACACGAACTTCTTCGGCCCCCGCGGCGCGCCGTCGTCGTCGATCAGCGTGATCGAGCGGTCTATGAGCTTCTCCGCGAGCTCCTTTGGGTTCGCGATCGTCGCCGAGCAGCAGATGAACTGCGGCCTCGCACCGTAGTGCTCGCAGACACGCTCGAGGCGTCGGATGACGCAGGCGACGTTCGAGCCGAAAACGCCCCTGTAAGTGTGCATCTCGTCCACGACCACGAAAGCCAGGTTCGCGAAGAACTGGCCCCACGCCGGGTGGCGCGGCAGGATGCCCTGGTGGAGCATGTCAGGGTTCGTTAGGATGATGTTTCCCTCGTCACGCAGTTTGCGCCTAGCGTTCGGAGGAGTGTCGCCATCATAGGTCCCCGCCACGATCGGCATGTCCGGGTCTATCTCTCGATAACGGAGAAGGCCGCGCAGCTGATCTTGAGCCAGCGCCTTCGTGGGAAACAGGTACAGCGCCTTCGCGCGCCCGTCGACGGCGAGCCTCTCGAGGACCGGCGCATTGTAGCAGAGGGTCTTGCCGCTCGCAGTGGACGTCACGACCGCCACGTCGCGCCCTTCCCGAATCGCCCGTATGGCCTGGGCTTGATGGGTGTACAGTCGCTCGATGCCGACCTTCGCCAGGATAGCCGCAACGCGCTCGTGGAGCGGCGGGACGACCTCTTCGTACCGCGCCTGCCGCTCAGGAAGGCTCTCAACGTGGACGATCTGGCCACGGTACTCCGGTGCAAGTTTGAGCCGTTCTATGAACCTTGCTGCATCCATGTCATTCGTGGCGCGCCTTCGGAGCGCTTTCCCGTCTCGTCGTCGCGCCGTCGCTTCCCCCATTCCCGCGGTCCTCTTGTGGCGCTGCCTGATTACGTCTTGATCGTGAACCACGTCCCGCCCGTGAGGGCCGTCGCGTTGCCCATGAGGAGCGCCATGCCAGTGACTCGCGCTTTCTCCGCAGCCGTCCGGTTCGCGCAGCCCTACGGTCCGGAGCTACTCGATCATAACGAGAGAATACCAGTTCTGCTGCTGACTCTCGTTGGCCAGCGTCTCTATGGGAAGCCCCTGCTTTCGCGCGGTGGCGTACACATCTATCCCCATTCCCTGCATCGCCGGCCTCGCCTTGCCGGGAAAGCGGCAGGGCTTGTCCTCAGGCAGGCTGCACTCGGCGCACAGCCCGCAATCGCTCATGCTGAACGCGAAGTAGTACCCGTCGACGTACGCCTGGCTCTCTACCGCGAAAGAAATCCTCTGTGAGGAGTCCTTGTCATGCGTATGGATGAGAACGGCACGCCTGTAGCGCGAGAGTGTCATCTCAGCCTCCCACGGCTTCAGCGCTCCCGGAGCTGACGGGCACACCCAGCACTTGCCCCAAGTGGAGCATCCATACATGCACTTCAGATATGTCCTCGGATCAAACACCACGTCTCGTGCATCGATCACGACAGCATCCACGGCTCCGAGACTCCTCGCCAGTTCAGCGTATTTCTCGTACCTCTGCTCCAATTGTTTCCCCTTCTTCCACACCATATGATCTACGCAATCGTGCTGCGGCTTCGCGGCCCCGCGGCTCCGCGGCTGCACCATTTCCACCGTCGCCACGCTCCGTTGCCGAGCCCGGTGCGGTCACTTGGTACTTCGACAACTCCGCGCGGCTGTCCTGCCTCAAGCAAGAGCTCGCATCGGAAAGCGCGTACGCGGGCGCCCGCGACGCGAACGCCCTTGAGCACCTTCGCGAAAAAGGGGGCGCCCCTTCCAGAGCGCCCCCACCGCGCGGGTTACGGAATGACCAGGGTATCTCCAATCTCGATGCGGTCGGGATCGGAGATCCCGTTTGCCTGGGCGATCGCCGCGACCGTCGTGCCATAGCGCTGGGCGATCTGGAAGAGCGTTTCGCCGACCTGCACCACGTGTACGCGCCCCGTTGTCGCCTGTTGGCCGCCTCCGCCCACAGGCGGCCCAGGCAAGCCCCCGGATGGTGATGTTGCGTCGTTCACGCCTACGACGGCTGACACAGTGTCCACGCGGGTCACCATGCACCAACCTCGAAGCACGATCCTCACATTGGCTGCCCTCGGTGCGGCTTGCACCGCGACTACCCTCACGACATCCACGTCGCTTACTGCGAAGAACGCCGGAATAGCCCCCGGGACGGCAAGGGTCACGGAGAACGGCACCGTCTCTACGGAAGCGAACACCCTCTGCGAAGGAAGAGCCACAAAGAGCACGGTCACCCTGAGGGTGCCCTCCACTATCACCACGCCGTCGAGCACGACTGTGCGTGTTACCCTCGCCCGCGCGAAAGCTTGGACCACCCTGCCGATCTCTGGCAGGCTCGCAGGGATGACGAGCCGCACCGAGACGGTAGAGTTGTCCTCAACCTGGCCTACCATCTCCTCAACGAGGAAGTCCTTCGTGACAGGGACCAGAGGGTCCGGAAGGTGATCGATGGCTGTGACGAGCGTGAGATCCTTGTCGATCGTGACCACCACCGAAACGCGGAGAACGGCTCTCACTCGAAGCGTGCGCGCGTTCACGATCTCCGCGTCTGCCGCTTCGACTTGCACTGACGCGAATGCCGACATCCCCGGCTGCACTCCGGGCAGACTCACTATCGTGCTGAAGCTGAGAGCGCCGTCCACGGAGAACACGGGCTGGCCAGGGCTCACGGCCACGTAGAGCACGCGCAGGGACACCGCTCCGTTCACGACCACCTTGTTCAGGAGCACCCGAGCCGTGGACACGGACGCCGCGGCGTCGGTCCGCACGATCCGAGCGGCGCCGGGCTTGTCGGGCGGTATGGATATCGTCCCGACGGCGATGGTCTCAGCCTCACCCTGCAAGACAGCGCGTTCCACGGTGACTACTCGGCGCTTGGCGACCGGCACCACAGGCACTTTCACCGTAGGTATGACGATGGTAGGCGGCACTTCCACGACGACCTCGGTTATCTCCTCCTTGAGCACCCGGACTCGTATGGTCACGAGCACGTTGACTTCGACGGTCCTTGGGTCGATGAGCCGCGATGTCGCGAAGACGCTCGTCACGATCACCTCGGGCGTCATGCCTGCAAAGACTCCAGGCACGCTCACGCTCCCGAACAGGGAGAGCGTGCCCTCGAAGGCGTGCACCGGTTGCGAGGGCGCCGTGGACACGTACAGGATGTTCACGTTCACGTTCCCTTGGATGACCACGGCTCCTGGCACGGCCGTAACCTGGGTGATAGTGACCCGTGCCTGTGTGTCGAGGATCGACGCGATGTCTGGCTTCGGGGGCGGCACGACCAGACGCCCACTGGCCACAATGCTACTGGTGACATCAGCTACGACTACCTCCACCCGGACCTTCTTTCGAGGGAAACCCGCGACGGTCACATCTGAAGACACCTCGCTCCCTCCTTTCTTCAAGCTTCTTACCAGGATATGATATGTTTGGATGATGCGGAGCGCCACCGCCGCGTGTACCCCTCCACAGGCAGGCGGAACGGTGGAACAAAGCGGGCCGCCGTCACATAGATGAGGAGGCCTCACCCCCACGGGAGGCCGTCTCGTTACACGCATCCCATGGGATGAGACATCCCGTGGATATGAGAAGGGACCCCAGTACGAACACTGGAGGTCCCTTTCTCCGGATGCCCGCGGCTGAACCCATCCGAAGACCTTCCCGTGACGGCACTTCGCCTTGCGGGCGGCCTAGTTCATGTCTCGGAACTCATCAGGCACCAACACGTCGATGACCACGTGCTTCTGAACAGTCTTTGTGACTTTCACGAACAGCTCGATGATCGCCTGGATGAGCACGTTCCTCGTGCCGATCTCCGGCGGCGGCGTGACTCCTACAGGCAGTAGCTGGGCCGTGGCGAACTCCACTCTCGGCCTGACGAGGATGTTCATCCCGCGGAACGCGCCCGGCAGGTCAACGAACGTAGTGAAAGGCACCTCGAGGTGCATGTGGTGAACCGGCTGATCCGGGAGCGCGGCAACGTATATGACCTGCAAGACAAGCCTTCCCTCGAGGATCACCTTGCCGTCGAGGATTTCAGACCGGGTTATCTCAACGGCGGAGCTGAACACGCTTATGATCTTCGCGGCGGGCGGCTTCTCCTCCGGAATCGTGACTTCCTGGCGGATGTTGACCTGGTGGGTCACCTCATTGACGACATCCTCGATGGCCACCAGCTGCCGTACCGCGTTGATGGGGATCCTGTCGGACCTTACGTCGGTCACCACTCTCATCTGCTGGATGTCGGTGACCTTGGCGAATATGCTTATCACGAGGTCCTGCATGATCGTCATCGGGTCGACTATGGTAACCTGCGCGAACTCAACACTCGGGAACAGCTCGACCATGAGGCCGGGCATCGCCCCCGGGACCCGGATGTTGGCAAGGAAGTTGACCGTCTGGTGCATATGGTGGACGGGCTGGTCGGGAAGGTTCGCCACATATAGTATCTGAGTCCTTATCTGCCCCTGCACTATGACTAGGTCGGGGATGACCCTCACCTCGGTGGGCATCACCTCAGTGCTGATGATATCCAGGATCTTGAGCACCGGCGGTTTGCCTGCCGGCACCATCAAGGTATCGCTCAGTATCACCTGGCCAGTGTTCTCGCCCACCACCCGTTCGACTCGCACGAGGTTCTTCTCGACCTTCACCGGAATGCTCTTGAACATCACGTCGGTGACCACGTCGAGCTGCACGAGCTGCGTCACCTTCACGAACAGCTCGATGATGAGTTCTATCTCTACTTCCCTCGGGTTCCTGATCACTATGTCGGAGAACGTGACCCTCGGTCTCACCAGGACCGTCATCCCAGGCTGCGCTCCAGGGACGTCCACGAACTGAAGGAAGCTGATGGTGTGCTCCATGTGGTGCACGGGCTGCTCGGGCAAAGCAGCGACGTAGATCGTCTGCACAGTCGCCGTGCCTTCCACGACCACCTTGTTCGGCAGCGGCGTCCCGGTCGCCGAGACCGTTACGTTGACGATGCTCAAAATCTTTTGGACGTCAGGCTTTCCGGTGGGCACAGACTGCACGCTTCTCAGGGTGACCGTAGCCACCTTCTCACTGACAACCTCGAAGAGCTTCAGCCGCTCCCTCCTCAGAACCATTACCCTTCTCCCTCCCTTTCCCACAATCGTGCTTTCCCCAACTCCGCGAAGAAGCGACGGTCGGTCGGCACCACTCCGCACCCTACCGACTCGCGCACGCGCCCTGCCGAGCCAGCGCGACGCCCGCCGTTCGGCCGAAGGCCACGGGCACGGTCCCGTGGCCTTCGCCCAAGCGCCCGACGCCCGGATCGTCAACGCATGAAAGGGTGGCGCTCCTGGCACCAAGAAGTTGACCGCGATCGGTCGTCGAGCCGCCCATCACCCGGCCTAGCCTTTCGGCGCCGGGCAGGCAGGGATCTGGATGACCTGACCCACCTGAAGATTCTCCGGCTGAATGCCCGGGTTGGCCTGGATTATCGCCGCCACGGTCGTGTTGTACTTGCGCGCGAGGGCCCATAGAGTATCGCCCGGATGAATGGTGACCATGACAATGGTCGGTTGGGGGCACGGTACCTCCGGAGGCGTCACGACCACCACATTGACCACCACGTTGAGCTGGACGGGTTCAGTGACCTTCGCGAACACGCTGACGAGGACCTTCGCCGTGAACTTCCTATCGTCCACCAAATCGAAGTCCACGTGCTCGATTGCCACGCGTATCTCGGCCAGGAAACCTTCCTGAGTGCCGGGAACCTCCACCACCTGCGTGAACTTCAGGCGATGAGACATGTGGTGCACCGGCTGATCGCGCTCGGGCGTCTGGGCGACATAGAGCGTCTGGAGCTCGACAACGCCCTCGACAATGACCTTGCCGTCGATGATCCTGTAAGACGCCTCCTTGACCGACGTATCGATCCTCAGGACGCGCTCGATGTTCGGTTTCTCCCTCGGAACCTCGAGGGTTTCCTTGAGTATCGTCTGGACCGTGTCCTCGCCGATGACGTCCTCCACTCGGAGTAACCTTTTCTCCACATCGAGCACGGTGGTCTTGGAGGTCACTTCGGTGACGACCTCGAGCTGCCTGACCACCGTTACCTTCGCCGTCAGCTTGATCACCACGTCAACGCTGACCGTGCGGAAATCGAGATCGCTAAAGCTCACCGCCTCCAGCACGAGCCTCACTTGCGCCCGCATGCCCACGGCCGCCCCAGGCACCTCGATCACCTGGGAGAACCTGAGCTGGGTCGAGAAGAAATGCACCGGCAATCTGGGCAAATAAGGATCGTGAGGCACCGCCGCGTACAGGACGTCCACATCTATGAGGCCTTCCGCCACCACCTGTCCGTCCAGCACCTGAATGTCGGTGAGGCGGGGCTTCGCCTCTACGCTTATGACCGACTCTATGTCCGGTTTCTCAGGCGGCACCGTAAGCCTGCCGGTGACGAGAGCCTGAGCCATCGCCTCCCCGACCACGTCTTCAACCTTGAGGAGCTCCCTAGCCACCTGGAGATCCGCAGGGCCGGTGACCTCGGTCACCACCTCAATCTGTTCGGTCCTCGTCACCTTGACCATCGCCGACAGAACGATCCGCACATCCAGGGTCCGAACATCAACCAGGTCGAACGAAGTGTCGTGGATGTCTACATTGATGAACGCGTTCATCGAGGGGTCAGTCCCGGGGATCTCGGCGATGATCTCGAAGGACACGTCCTGCTCAAAGAGTTGCACCGGCTGGGTACCGGCAGCCACCCGCCCAACGTAGAGCGCCCTCACCCTGATGGTCCCCTCCACCAGGACCTTGCCCTTTATGAGCTGGAATGAACTGGTCAGGATGTCTGCGTCGACACTGATTATCTTCTCCGCGGTAGGCATCTTCTCAGGGATCGTGAGCATCTCGCGCAGCACCTTGCGCGCGGTGGTTTCGCCGACGACCTGTTCGACCTTGAGGAGCTCCTCTTTGAGCTCGATACCCACAGCCATCTCCTCTCCCCCTTTCTCGTGACAGGCATGAAACCAGTACACTCGCTTTTCATTTCTACTATATGCGGGCGACTAACCAAAATGTGCGCATATTTCTCTCTGCGACGCCCCTTTGGGGACGTCGCGCGCCCTCAGCTCAGCGTGCGGGCCCGGACGCCTCGCCGCCATGGGGACAGCACGCCTCTATCGTCGGTCTACCCCGCAAAAGACGCAGAGAGCCCGGGATCTACACACGTCCACGCTCCGACCACGCTCGAAGACGCCACGACCACCGAGTCCAAGCGGCACGCGTCTCCAATCCGCGCGCCGGCCGCAAGCACGCACCTGCGGATCCTCGCCCCCTTCCCGACCTGGACATTCTCGTGAAGCACCGACTCCAGCACGTGCGCCCCTTCCCCCACGCTGCACCCGTTCCCGAGCACGACCCGCGGGCCCACTTCCGCTCCCGCCTGAATCGACACCCGGTGCCCCATGAGCACGGGCCCCACTAGGCGGGCCGTCCTATGGACCGCAACGCTCCGCCCGCTCCACACGCCTCGACCCGCCTTGCGCCCCGGAAGCACCACGTCCATCCTCCTGTCGAGGATGTCCATGTGGGCTTTCAGGTAGTTGCGCATGGTGCCGATGTCGAGCCAGTAGCCTTGGTGCGAATACACGCCCACGGGGGCGCCTTCTGCAAGGAGCGCGGGGATTACCTCCCGTTCGAAAGAGACTTCGCGGCCTCGAGGCACGCCGGCGATGACTGAGGGCTCGATCACGTATATCCCCGCATTTATCGTGTTGACAGCGGTCTCGTCGGAAGCGGGCTTCTCGACGAAGCCTGTGACGCGCCCGCTCGAGTCGAAGAGGACCAACCCGTAAGCAGCAGGATCATCAACAGTAGCAGTGGTAATGGTGACCTCGTTTCCTTGCTTCTCATGTTCAGCAAGGAGCTTCCCGAGGTCTATGTCGGTGAGCACGTCGCCGTTGATCACGAGTGCTCGCTCCTCGCCCAGGCACGATTCGCAGTTCTTCATGGCGCCGCCGGTCCCGAGCGGGATGTCCTCCACGGCGTATTCAACGGACACGCCCCACCTTGCCCCGTCCTGCAGGTGTCGGGAGAACTCGGCCGCCATGTAGTTCAGACTCAGCACGATCAAGTGTATCCCGTGGGCCCGGAGCAGCTCGATCTGGTGCTCGATGAAAGGTCTCGTTACCATCGGAACGAGCCCCTTGGGGACGCTCTGCGTGAGGGGAAGAAGGCGAGTGCCTTTACCGCCTGCCAAGATCACGGCTTTCACGCGTCCTTCCCCCCACCACGGAGGTCGGTCGTGGCTGCGAAGGTGCCGCGATCCAGGCCGCTCCCCTTGCGCGAGACCTCCCACGCCACCCTGGCCCTCCAGTACTCCAGCAAGTCGGAAAGGGTCTTCTCGAACGGGATGAGAGGCTCCCACCCGGTTCTCCGCCGGAACTTCGTGGCGTCCCCAAGCAACACCGGAACGTCTGAGGGCCTCATTCGCGCGGGGTCCTGTTCAATTCGGATCGAGACGGTGGACATCGAGAGGAGCATCTTGGCGACGTCCGCGATCTTGTGGTCGCGACCGCTTGCGATGACGTACACCTCACCCGGCTCTCCCATCTCCAGCGCGAGCCAGTATGCGCGCACGACATCCCTCACGTCAGTGAAGTCCCGCCTAGCCTCGAGATTCCCCACCTTGAGCACTGGTTCAGCCAGCCCGTGTTCTATTTCCGCGATCTGCCTCGCAAAGCTGGAAGTGACGAACACCTCGCCACGCCTCGGCCCCGTATGGTTGAATGTGCGTGTGCGGATCACGCGCAGACCGTAGCTACGGAAGTACTGGTACCCAAGGAAATCCTGGGCTATCTTGCTCACCGCATAAGGGCTCTGCGGGCGGAGAGGGTTTTCCTCGTTGATGGGCACCTCGTCCTCTCGTACCAGGCCGTATTCTTCCGATGAGCAAGCTATCTGAATGAGGGGGTCGATCCCGGCGCGCCGGACAGCCTCAAACAGGTTGAGTTGCCCAAGTACGTTGTTCATCAGTGTCTCGGCCGGAGCCACCCACGACGTCGGCACGAAGCTCTGCGCCGCGAGATGGAAGATGAGATCCGGCCTAACCTTCTGAATCGCCTGATCCACGGCGGTCGCGTCCAGGAGATCGCATTCCACCAGCCTAATCCGGTCTCTGATGCCCTCGATGTTTTCGGTTCTGCTCCTCCACCTCACCGTTCCATAGACTTCCACGTCCTTGCGATCCAACAGGTAGTCCGCCAAATGGCTTCCTGCGAAGCCGGTGATCCCTGTAATAAGGGCTCTCATCATCTTGCCCCTCTCCTCCCCGTCGCCCGTCGGCGGTCACCGTCAGGCGGGTAAAACGGAGTCGCGGAGGGCTTTGAACCTGGTCTTGAACGCGTCCCATACGAGCGGGTCCTCGTCGCCGAGGTCTGCGACGGCAAGCCCGGCCAGATTGAGTTTGAGCACGAGCTCGATGTAGGTTGCGACGCTCGCGGCATCCATGAAGAAGACGGTGTGGTTCACGCGGAAGGACCGGTACCTGAACGTGCAGGCACCCCCGGGCTCAATGCGGCTGACCGAGGGCTTATACACGGAAAGGATGTCCGCGATCTCGGAGTATGCGCGGCGCGTGGGCGGCACCCCTGGAGCGGCCGAGAAGTCCACGCCGAAGAGCGGGATCTCGAGAACCGTCTTCCACGGCGGGAGCTGACGTACCATGTTCTTGAGGACGGTGCGGGCAAGCGTTGGGGACGCTGGAGCCGCGGGCGCTGATGAGCCTTCCGGTGCCTCGTGCAGCCGAACGATGACGTGTTTCGCGACCTTCGCCAGTTCCTGAAGATCCGGTGGCTTTCCCTCGGCGCGACCGACGTCAGTGGCGGCCGGAGCGGGGATCTCAAGGCTCAAGTCCCGTCCATCACGCTCGAGCACACGAGCGAGCTCCCGCACGAACGAGGTGAACGCATACACGTCCGTGGGTCCAGGAGCGCCCACGGATAGCACGATGCCGTGAGAACGGCTTCGCGCCGCAGCGGCTGATATGCTCTTAATCGCCGTGCGTCGAGCGGCTGTGTCCATCAAGACAGCGTCGAGCGTGCCGTCGTTCTTGTCGTCGCTCCCGCACGCGCGCTCGCGCTCAAGCTCGCCTGGCGGGGCGTCTTCCTCACCGTCGCCGTCCCCGTCTCCTGAGGTGTCGGCAAAGACCACGGGTACAACCCTGATGTCGGCCAAAGACGCGAGGGCCGCGATCCTCATGACTGGCTCGCCAGTGAGCGTGCCGTCAGCGCTCAAGGTAAACCATCGCGGGGCCACACTGGAGATGAACGCGAGGTGACGCTCGTAGGAATCCCAAGATCCCCCGGAGGCGTCGCGCCCTGCGCAGAACGCGAAGAGCCGGGAAACGGGGATGTTCAGACACTGGCCTTCGCTCACCTCAGGGTCGGGCAACCGGTTGGCCCTGAGGAGAAGCTCGATGGGAACGTTATACCGCCGCGCGACATACGCGCAGGTCTCGCCGCGTGCAACGAAGTGTCGGAGCATCGGTTTTGCGAGTCCGGAGTGTACCAAGGCGAATACTTCTTTGCCCGCGATGCCGTCCACCCGCAGTCGATGGGCTTTCTGTAGGTCCCGCACGGCGTCCTTCGTCAGGATTCCGTATATGCCGTCTATCTCCCCTGTGTAGTAGCCCAAGCGCAACAGCTTTTCCTGAAGCGAGGCCACATCGTGACCCCTCGTTCCTAAGCGGAGCGTCCGCTTCCACATTGTTCCATATTGGGACTCGGTCATCTCCAAAATGCCCTCCGCGCAGCGAAGCCCATCCCCGCTGCAAGCTCATGCTGCATTGTATGTCAAGATCTAGCGCAACGTTACGGAGCACTCAGCGTGCGGACCGGGTTCCGGATGTCCCGAACCTCGCGTGGGAGCATATCCTCTGCAGCAATCGACGGAGCCCGCCTCGGCTCGGGCGGCGCGCCGCCTGGTCGACGAGCGGATTGATACCAGTGACGACCTGAAGCACCACGGTCTCGAGAACGAGCCCGTCGATGCGAGCGGTCGCGAGGACGCGCACCTTGTCCTCGTCGATCCAGGCCTGCTGGAGGCCCATGGAAAAGCGCGCTTCGATGCTCATGCCTGAGCGAAGCGTCGCCTCCTCGACGACCACCCGGAGCTCCTCGGTCCATGACACGGCCCGCACGAGCCCCCCGGAGGCAACGCAGTATGCCCATATCGAGACGGTTGCGGACGCCACGGCCAGCGCGTCGAATACGTCCCACACGGGGTCGAGCACATCCAGGGTGGCACCGGCGACTTCCCGCGCGCCCTCGGGCGCGTCCCGGCACCAGCTGAGCATGAGCTCGCGCGCGATCCGTCCCACCACTCGTTCGACGCGCACAGTCTCCGTCTTGACGACGATTCCTTCAGACGCGCCCGCCTCGTGCACCGCGCGGTGCCTCCCAGCGCCCCAACCTCTTCCCAGCGTCTTGCCTCGTGGAGGAAACCCGCCCTGCGCTGCGCCTCGCCCCGGCGTCGTATTGAATGGGTATTCAGGACGGCGTGGCCGTATTCTGACGTCTGTCGCGCCTCTCACTTCCTATGGTCCGCGCCCAGCACCTCTTTGTAGGCTTTCACGGTCGCTTGGGCGGCGCGCTCCCACGTGAAGTTCTGTTTCACGAGCGCCGCGAGTTCCGGACGGCGGGGCGCCCCATAGGCCGCAAGGATCGCCGTCCTTATGGAATCGAGGTCCGAAGGGTCGCAGTACCAGGCGAGATCTCCGAAGTATTCCCTGGCCGTGCCTCTATCAGTCGACACCACGTTGCAGCCGGCCATCGCTGCCTCGAGGCTGGCGAGGCCCGGCGTCTCGAACCAGCTCGGCAGCACGTGAACCCGCGCTGCGACGTAGGCGGCGGCGATCTCCCGTTGGGGCATGGAGCCTAGGAAGTGGACGTGCGCGTCTGCCTCGTTCCGGCAGGCTTCGTAATAGAACGGGTCGTTCACGGGTCCTATGAACACCACGGGAAGCCCCAGACCCCGCGTTGCCCTGATGAGCGCAAGCTGGTTCTTCCTGGGCGAGATCCTCGCGCAGCACAGCACGAAGTCGGTCATGCCGAACTTCCTGACGAATTCCTGCGGGTCCGCGTCCGAAAAACTAGGGTCCGCGCCGTTGGGCACCACTCGGAAGGGCGCATCCACCCCCAGGTCCCTGTGGACCAGCCACGCCTCGGACTCCGCATTGGGAAGGAGCATTGCCGCGGACTCAACAACTCTCCGGCGCAGAGGGTTGTCTTGGCGCCAGAACTTGAGCAACGCGCTCCGCTGCCGAGGATTCTCGTGCATGATGTACTCCTCGGGATTCCAGTAGATAGGCGACACCACCACAGGCTTTCCCGCCCTCACGGCGTTCTCGCATTGGGCGGCGGTTTCGGCCACTCTGGTCAAGTTGAACAGGTGGACTAGGTCGTAACCATCGAGAGCAGGTGACAGTGCGCCACTGTGATCCGCGTCCACACCCAATCCGCCGAGGGCCTTTTTCGTCTCCAGTATCTGCACGGTATCGCCAGCCGGAAGGGCAAGGAGATCGCCTCTGCTCTGGAGAAGGACGCGCATGTCTTCGCCTCCCTCTGGTCCTTACGTTTGAAAGGCAGGTATCATTCCTGATACCTGCCCTGTCAAACGCACCGCCGTCCAGCAACGGTCGCGCAGCATCGAGGGGCTACGGGTCTATCACCACTCCGATCTGAGCGAATTGGGTCACCTTCACGTCTATCCTGACCACTACCTTCTCCGTAAAGCTGCCGGTCGTGGGGTCGAACTCCCAGATGATGTTCTCTATGAATGAGTGGTCCTGCTCATCCATGCCCTCGCGGACCGGCACTTCCGGATTGATGGGAGTGACCTCCACCATCTCGCTGAAGGGCAGATCCTCCGCCAGATGGTGCACTAGATCATCAGTGCCCACGTAGAAGATCTGCTTGTGCACGACTCCCTGAACGATCACCTTTCCATTCTTCACAATGGAACTGATATCACTGATCCTGGCCTCCACATCCACGATCTTCGTGGCTGCCAGCGTCTTGGTCTCCTCAATCAGCTTCTGCTTCGTGCCGTGTCCGATCACGAGATCGGTCGCGATGACAGTCCCGTACGGGTCCACGGCTACGGGTATCTGCTCCGTCTCCGTGACCTTCACTCCGAGGAGCAGGATGACCTTCTGTGTCAGAGTCCCGGTGGCGGGATCGAACTCGAACACTAGGTTGTCGACGACGGAATGGTCCTGCGAGTCCATCCCCTCCTGCACCGGGAAGTCGGGGTTGAGCGGTGGCACCTCCACGAGCTCGCTGAACTCGATGTCTTCCGCGAGGTGATGGACGAGATCGTCTGTTCCCACGAAGAAGATCTGCTTGTGTAGGGTGCCCTGGACGATGACCTTACCGTTCTTCACGACGTGCCTTATCCTGGATATGCGCGGGATGATCTCGATGACCTTCGTAGCGGCCAAGGTCTTCGTTTCCTCGATGAACTTCTGCTTGGTCGCCTCGCCGACGACCACCGCGGCCTTGATGAAAGTGCCGTACGGCGACAGAGCCACCGCGAGCTGCTCGGTTTCCGTGACCTTCACCTGGAGCCTCAGTATGATCTTCTGGGTGAGGCTGCCGGTCGCGGGATCGAACTCGAACACGCTGTTCTCGATGACCGACAGGTCACGCTGGTTCATGCCCTCGGTGACCGGACGGGTGGGATCGAGCGGCACCACGTCCACGAGCTCGCTGAAGTCCATGTCCTCCGCAAGGTGATGCTCGAGGTTGTCGGTACCGATGAAGAAGATTTGCTTGTGGACCGTGCCCTGGACAATGACCTTTCCGTTCTTCACGATGGATCGCACGTTGGTCAGGACCGGTACGATCTCCACTATCTTGATGGCCGGCACCGTCTTGGTCTCTTCCAACAGGACCTGTTTCGTGCCGTGACCGATGACCCTCTCCACCTTGATCGTTGCTTTCTGGTCCACGATCTGTGTTATGTCAACCATCTGTGAGCCTCCTTTCAAACCCCTGAGGGAGCTTTCTCTCGAGCTCATGAGGAAGGCGGGCGCAGCCTTCCTCGCGTCCCCCCTTTCCTTACGTTGTCCCCTACGTTGATCGGATGGGCCGAAACGCCCCTGTGTCTGCTCATCAAGGCGAGCGCCTCGCGAAGAACCGATGTCTTGATCCCGGCATGCCGCATCCTTCGCTTCCCGCCTTGACTGGGCTTGCTCTTCGGGCCGATCCTCAGGCAAGGACGGGGAGCTTTGCCCTGAACCGGCACCTTCCAAGTCCGTTTGACTATCTTGCTGGTCTGCGGACGCGCCTCCCTCCTCGGTCGGAGGCGAGGTCTGCGGCAACTCGTCCGCAGGCTCTCTTGAGCCCTCGAGAGCAGGAGCAAACCCTGGCGAAGCCCTGGATGCTTCCGGTGCCCGCTCACGTGCCGTTTCTTCGGCTCTTGATGCACTCTTGCCCTCGCTAGGGCTTGGAAGCACGCTGGCGCGTGGAAGCGCGAGAGTCTCCTGAGGCGCGTCAGCCTGAGACTCGTCGCGTCTCTCCGGCCATGAGCTGGTACGGAGAAGAAGGTTCCTTGCTCTTGAGGCGGGCAGAGGGCTTCTCGGTTCTCTCTCGGTCGCTGCGGCGCTACCGACGACTCTTGATCTGGCTGCGCTGTGCGTCGCGGGAGATTCATCATGCGGGAGACAGGTGGGGCACGTTCCGCAAGGGGATGGAGCGGCGCCTGCATTCCGCTCACCGGGGCGCGGCGAAGCTTGCGTAGAGCGGAAGGCTCGCTCGTCGAGCCCAGCTCGTGGGGTCTCGTCATCCAGGTTGTCGTCCCCTTTGCCGACAGCCATGGCCGCGGAAATCGTCGAACGCGACGCGTCCGAGCAGGCAAGCGATGAGAAGCAACGAGCCAGTCGCCTGCGGCGCGCTACTCCGATCAAGACCCCCAAGAGGGTGAGGGCCACGGACAAAATCGTGACGAGTTGCCAGCTTGTGCCGTGTGCCACAGCCGGTCCCCTTTCCGTGCTTTTCTCCCTATATCGTATTGGCATCCCCGCCAAAGTGTGATGAGTCACGGGTTGAAGGTCGCCCCGGTAACCACCGAAACCGGCTCGGGACCGACCGTTCCGTCCACAATCCTCACAAGAGGAAGCGTTTCCCTGGTTACCGTCGCCACCCTCGGACCTGACAGATCTGTCACGATGTCGAGCGGACGCCGAGTAACCGTGCTGTCCTCAACGACGTCGACCAGGAATCGCTCACGCGTCACGACGACGCCGGGCCCGATCACGTTCGTCACAACCTGATGGATCTGTTGAACGGACGAGCTGACGGTGACGAGGAGGACGACAAGCTGATGGAAGGCGGTTCCATCCTGAACGATCTTTATGATCACGTTCTCGACCCGCACCGAGGCCGTGACGGTCGCGTCAGGAGCCAGCCCAGGGAACTCCACGAGTGCGCTGAAGGGCAGCGTATCCTCGACATGGTGCACGATGTTGTCTTCCCCGACGAAGAACACCTGCTTCCTCACTACGCCTTCCACAAGCACCTTCCCGCCGATGACACGGAAGGTCACGCCCTCGACGACGGCGTCTACGGCCCGGATCTTGATCGCGTTCACCGGAATTGGGATAGTCTGCTCGAGCAGCACCTGTTTCCGGACCTCCACCGCTTCCGTGATCAAGATCCTGGCGAACTCGATGGTTATCGGCAGCACCCGCGTGATTATCTTCTCGACCAGGATTTGCGCTGTGCCGGCTCCAATGACCTGCTGCACTTTTACGAGCGGACCGTACGGTTCGAGCGCGACTGGGATCTGCGCCGTCTCCGTGACAGTGACGAAGACGTCGACGACCACCTTCTCCGTGATGCTCAGGCCTGTTTGGGCAGGGTCAAACACCACCGCACGGATCTCAGGCCTCACGAACACGTTCAGGCCGGGCATCGAACCGGGCGTTTCGGCAAAGTCACTGAACGGTATGGTGAACGTTTCGGCGGCTTGCGTGCCCCCAACGGTCACGTAGGTTACGTCCTTGACTATGGCTCCCTGAAGAATCACCTTGTTCTCGATGGGCCGAGCTCGCACCTCCGCGACGCGGGCGGTTATCGAGACGATGCTCTGAGCGGGTTGCGACAGAGTAACCGTGGATTCCTCCAGCACCTCCGTGGAGCCCTGTCCGATTACGCGCTCGGTCTTGATAATGGGCCCCTCACCCGTCGCGAGGACTATCTCGACGGTCTCTGTGACCTTGATGAACACGTCGAGGAGCACTTCTTCGGAGACGAGGGTGCCGGACGGATCGAGAGAGAAAGCCACGTCCTTCACAGTCGGGTGGATCTGCACGTTCATCCCCGGTTGAGCGCCAGGGATGGACGCAGTCACCGAAAAGGGCGCCGCGACTCCCTGGTGACGGTTTGACCCGTCTGTCCCTACGAAAAAGACCTGTTTCAAGATACTGCCGTTCACCACTACCTCGTCAGGGTTTACGGTGACGCTGACTATCTCGGGTGTGGCGCGGATCTCCGTCACCTTCGTGGCTGGCACACTCAGCGCCACGGTGCCCACCTCGAGCACCTGTTCCGTGGTCTCACCGACCACCGCCTCGGTGATGACCGCCGTGCCAGTCGGGTCTTCGGCCACATGGATCTGGACGAAGTCCGTAACCACCACGTCCACGTCAACGATGACCTTCTGGAGGATCTGGTTGCCGTCAGGGCTCAGAATCGCGATCACGTTGAATATGCTCGGGTGAACCTGGACGAGCATTCCGGGGCGAGCGCCCGGCACGTCGACCAATCCGGAGAACCTCATCTCTTCGGGGAAGTGATGAACGATGTTGTCTTCACCCACGAAGAAGACTTGTTTCGAGATGACGCCCTGGATAATGACCTTGTCCTGGATCACCTCGACGTCCACTCTCGTGACGTCAGCGCGTATCTCTTTGATTTTCAGCGCCCTCATCGGCAGGGTGAATTGAACCTCCGGGCTGCTTGATGCCCTCGCAACGGTGGTCATGTGATCGCCCTCCCTGAGCATCGACCTCGTGCGCCTCCACGGCACATGCGCGCACTGACTGACGGCACACCGACATGTAGGTACACGAGGGTAAGGGGCGCAGGCGGGCGGTACGCCCACTAGGACGGGTCACCCCCACAACTCATGCCACTACCGCAGCCGCCGTGCGCGCACCCGTTCGCATGAGCACCCTCACGCCGGTGATTCGTGGATCTTTGGGTGCCTTGCGGTCTCACACCCTATTCTATGAACCCGTGCTCGCCATTGCCATTCGATTACCAGCAGGTCCACGTCGGAAGAATCATGGATGCAGCTCAAACACCCAGCCGGCGAGCGGCTCCCCTGGCAGAGTGATCCCATGTGAGGCCCGTTACGACTCTTGCGCGACCGGCGCTCCCCTTCCTCGCGGCTTCGTCTCTGTGGATGAACACGTGCCGTAGGAGCTCCACGAGCGCGTCCTCGTTTGGCTCTGCCCAAGTTGGTGGACCGCATGTAGTGAAGTCGCCGACACGCATCTCGGGGAAGACCGTCTCTTTCGCCGGAATCAGGTACCCCTCGCCGTGACCGCAGAAATCGAGGGCCGCCCCATGGCCGGTCACAATGACCGGCTTACCGCACGCCATGGCCTCGAGCGCAGGGAGGCCGAAGCCCTCAGCTCTGTATGGGAGCACGAGACAGTCGCAAGCGGTGTAGTAGCCCGGCATCGCCCATGGGTCGGCGTCATCGTAAAGGTAGATCACCTCCGGCGCACACGGGTCCGCGAGCGCCGCGGCGATCTGGTCCCTCACCGGCCCGTAGAAGTAGTCCTTCACCACTAGGCACACGTCGTCGGAGCGGCGGAACGCCCGGACGTACGCCCTCAGCAGTACATCAAAGCCTTTCCGGCTCGTCGCGGCTCCGCCCACGAATAGGAAACGGTACCCGTGTGTCGCGGGAATAGCTGCCCTCGGGGCTTGGGGGTGAAAGAGCGACGGATCAACCCCGGGGGGCACGACCGCCACCTTGCCCGTCGGCACCCCGCTCCGCACGTAGCAGTCTCGAACGTGACGCGAGTATGCCCAGACCTCATCCACGTTCCCGACCACGGGACCGACCCACGCGGATGGGAGGTATCCGTACTCCCAGGGCAGAATCAGGATGAACTTGTCGCAACCCCGCGGTCTTGTAAAGTCCGGCGGCCACACGTGTCTCACACGGACGGCCGCCCGGTTCCTTGCGCCGGGTAGCCATGAGGCCGGCCCGCCATCTCCTTCCTGAGGAACCCTCATAGCATCCCGAAGGAGTTGGTACCTGCTCCACGACAACGCGCGAGACTCGGTGCCGCCTCCAGCCGACGCCACTGGCACGGGGGCGGGAGCGGGCGCAGCACGCACTCGGACGCCGTTCCGAAGGAGCGCTAGGACCATCTCCCTGTTCACGTGGGCGAAACTGTGGAAGCTCGCAAAGTCACCCTCCCAAGTTACCTGAGCAGGGAGGGTCCCGGCACTCACCCGCCGGCCGACCCACAGAGCGGGCGGGACGCCGCGCGACGATCCCAGCGCGCCCGCTCTGCGCCAGCCGGACTTCCCAGTCACGGCGAGCCACCCCTACGCCGGATGTAGTCAGCGATCACCTCGGGATGGCCCCGCGTGAACGGCCTAACCGGACGATCGTCGAGGATGGTGTCGGGGCACACTCCCTCGTAGGCGTGCTCCCCTTTCCCCTCGAGGGCGGCGTACTTGACCCATCTCCTAAACACTTCCCTCTGCGGCTTGACGTACCCGTAGTGAGCGAAGTGCAGGCCCGAGTCGGCCACGTTCGGACCCGTGCCCTCGAGGCGTTCATGGACCGCCCCCACCCATCGGAGCCCGGGCCTGCGCCTCACGAGGAAGAATTCCCTACGATAGAGGGGATCGTGGTCGCTGGTGTTTTGCATGAGACCCGGCTCGCGCATTAGATGGTAGAACCAGCAGTAGTACACGTCCACGTTTGGATCCCTGATGAGACGCGGCACCACCTCATTTATGTCGCTGTAGAACACCATGTCCGCATCCATGGGCAGAAGCCAGTCTCCGGTAGCTGCCTCCAGGGCGAGGTTCCTGTTCACCGAGTAATCAGGGCTGTCGCAATAAAGCACCGCGCGAGTCTTGTCAAAGCTTCTCGCGATCTCTACGGTGCGGTCCGTGGAGTATCCGTCTACCACGATGATCTCATCCACAACACCGTAGATTGATTTCATGGAAAATGGGAGGAACTCTTCCTCGTTCTTGACGATGTACATGGCGCTAACAGTGGGCCTCGGGTCAGAGGCGGTGTGTCCAGCCCAGCTTGACTGAGACCCGCTCGTCCAGGGGATGCTGCGGGTCGCCGCTTGCTCCACGCCGCGGGTCACCGTCCACCCGGCGCGCCGTCCGTCCACTGTCCGTCCGCTCTTCACACGATCACCCTCTCCTGCCGAACCGTCTCACGACCCGTTCCCATACGTCGTCCGGCACGGCCGCAACCCGTGGCACCCCATCCCCCATCCGTGTCCCGTTGGGATGCGACCGCCACTCGGCTTCCGGCATGCCCTCACCGGCAGCGCAAGCATGGTCATCAGGACCTGGACCGGGAACGGGGTAGAGGGCGGGCCCAGGACCGAAGGCACCGCTAGCGACACTAGTGGCAGCGAGGTTGGTGTATAACTTGGCATGCCGCTTGGCGATCTGTTCCCATTTGTGGGTCTCCACGTACCTGCGTATGCGGTACACCATCTCCTCACGTTTTGCGGAATCCGTCATGAGGTACATCACAGCCTCCGCTATCCGCGCCGGGTCTGCCGAAGGAATCTTGTAGACCTCTCCGTCAAGATCCTCAAAGTACGGAATGTCCGTGGTGATTATGGGTTTCTGCGCCGCCATGAGGACGCGCACCGCGGACGACGTTCCCACGTACGCTACCTCCTTGTACGGAAGGATGTTTATGTCCATGGCGTGCAGGCAATTCACGACTTCATTCACGGGAAGGTATTCCGCTCGCAGAATGAACCCCTCGGCAAGCCCCGCCCCCGAGAGAAAGGCGGCTAGCTCGCCTACGTACCCGCTGCCGAAGAAAGCAGGCGCGGCAAAGGCGTACACTTTGAGATGGGGGAAGACTGTCTCCCTCAGAGCCTTCGCAGCCACGGCGAGCTCGATTATGCCCTTTTGCGGCAGAGCAAAGCCGAAGTACCCGAGTGCGGGGCCCTGCCCCACGCCCAAGCTCGCGCGCACCGCGTTCTCGTCGCCAAGAGCCACCTCTGGACATCCCATCGGGATGACGTGGACTCGCTCCGGGCTGATACCCAGCTTCGAGAGCTCGTCGCGCAGCCGGGCGCTGTGCACTACTATGACGTTGAACTCGTCCCTTATGAGGCTGTTGGCCGCCACCTGTCCCGGGAGGAAGTCGTGAACCGTGGCGACTACACGTATGCCGCGCGCCTTGAGCTGTCGGACGAGACGCTGAAGCTGTGAGGGCCCGAACAACTGGTACTCGAACTGCACGTGGGCGACGCGAAATCCCCCGCGGCGCAGTATGGAGAGAACCTCGCTTTCGTAACCCCTCGCGACCTCCGCCGTAAACCCCTCCGCGCGGAGCCCATCAATGAGGAATCTCGTGTATTCGGCGACGCCGCACCTCTGACCCCACGAAGGGACGATCACCAGCACCCCTGGGAGGGCACCCTGAGCCAGACCTGGATTCGAGCTCGGACGGCGGCCTGTCGGCATGGCAGCGTACGTGCGCTTTTCCATGTTGGCGGCCGCGCTCAAGGCAGCCGCCGGGCCCCAGCGCGGACTCGGCCCACGCCCGGTCCCAGGCTGCAGCGGGCGGTGCAAAGCCCGTCGTGCGGCTCCGGAATCACCGCGCCATACGAACGTTCGGCCGCCTGGCACGCCGCTGGATAGCAGGTACTTGCTCTGCGACCCCTTGAAAACCTGCGAGCCCAGGGACTCTTGCCGAGCATCCGAAACCCACGTGAACCAGCGGGTCTTAGGATACATGCAACTACACCTCCGACACACCATGACCCGCAGCGTCTTCTTCGGCGAGCCGCTCGTAAAGCTCCGCGTGCTTGAGAGCTATGCCGGACCAGTGGTTCCGCTTCAGGAAGTCGCCCATCCGCTCCACAAGTTCGGCACGCAGCTCGGGATCTTCGAGAAGCCTCCTGAGCCCCTTCGCTATCTCGCAGGGGTGTGCGGAAGGGATCTTGTACACCTCTCCCCCCAGATCCGAGAAGAACGGGACATCCGTGACGATCATCGGCCTCTCGGCGGACATCACGGTACGCGCCGCCGCCGACGTCCCGATGAGCCCGTGATCGCGGTACGGCAGCACGTTCACATCCATGGCATGGAGGATCCTGACCGCCTCGGGCTCCGGGAGATAGTCACGTATGATAGTCACGGAGTCAGAGACTCCTAGACGAGCCATAGTCTCGTCTAGCTGCGCGGCAAAGGTGCGAGAGCTGTGGTACGGCGCGATGGACGACAGCATGAAGCATTTCAGGCCGGGATGCGTTCGGCGGACCTCCTGCACCGCGATGGCAAGCTCTATGATCCCCTTGTGAGGCAGGCAGAACCCGAAGAAACCAACGGCGGGCCTGGTCTCGACGATCGCGGTCTCGCCGTCGAACGAGTACTTTCTGCAGCCCATGGGGATCACCGTCGTCCGCTCCGGATCCGCGCCCACTCTGCAGTACTCGGCGCGCGTCTCGTGGGAGTGCACGATGAGATGATGGAACGCCCTGGCAACGAACTCATTTGAGCGCGCAAGACCCGGCGCGAAATCGTGGGCAGTGGCAATGACTGGCACTCCCAAGGCGCGCAGAGCCGACACGGTCGACGAGAGCTCAGATATGTTGTAAAGCACGAATTCGTACTGGAAGTGGACGACGGTGACTCCGCTCGCGCCGGCGTTCCCATCGCGAACTCTGGAGCCCGAACCTCTGAGGAACGGCAAGATGCCCTCCGTCGACGCCGAAGTCACTACCACTGCTTCTACGCCCGAGTGGCCCAGGTGCTCTGTCAACGCTCTCGCGTACTCGGATATGCCACAAGGTTTCCCCCATGACGGCACAACCATCAAGACGCGCGCGACTCGACGCTTCGCCGGTCCTCTCGATCCTCCACCGCTTCGCGCGTCCGAGTCAGGAAGCGTGTCCCCGCAGTCTCCTCTCCACCCCGCGTCCCTCCATGCGCTGTGCTTCTGCGCGACCCTCGCCCCAACGACGGCGGGTGCTGAGCCCTGGATAATGGAAGCCGCCTTCCAGCCCACGCTTCTCAGTGTCTCAGGGGGTAGTCGGGTATCTGGCGGCGCCTGCAGAGAGGAGCCGTGAGCCCCGTGCGGCGGTCGGCTGCCTGAGATGTCGAGTTTCGAAACTGGCCCGCGTTTCGGATTCCATCGGCGATCGCTATACAACGGCTCCTGGAGCGGTGGGACAGGCGGGGGAGCGACGGGGGAAGCCATCCGGCGTCGTTGCTCCATGTCGTTTTCTATCTCGAGCAGCCTCGCGTACATGCATCTTGCCGCCTTGTCCCAGGTGAACCTCTCCAGCACATCCCTGCATCCTCGTATGCCCACATCCTTGGCTCGTTGGCGGTTCTCGTACACCCACCTCATGAGCGACCTGAGATGCGCCTCGCTCGGGCGCGCCCAGCGGGAGCCTGCGTACACCCTGTCATTGGGTATCCCGAAGGCGGGCACGGGCTCCAGCCCCTCGACGTCTATGAGAAGGCTGTTGTCATGGCTCATGAATTCAAGGTGCGACGACCAACCCGTGCATATGGCCGGCACGCCGCACGCCATCGCCTCAATCGCGGTCATGTTCCATCCCTCGCCGCGAGTCGGCAGCACGAAACAATCGGCGGCCGCGTAAAGGCGCGCCATGTCTGCCGAGCTCATGAGGGCCGGGAGGATGATGACCGGCGGGCCCTTCGGCTTTCCTGCGGCCTCCCGAATCGACGCTATCTCGTTCCTTATGCGAAGGCCGCTGGGATCATATGAGGAGTTGTCATGGACTTTGAGCACGAGGCATACGTCCTCATCGGGCCGGAACTCCGAGAAATACGCGCGGAGCAGTATGTCGTAGCCCTTGCGGGGAATCCACTCGAATACCGAGAGGAACGTGAAGCCCTTCCTGCCCTGAATGGGTAGGGGAGGAATCCCTGGATGAAACCGGCTCCCGTCGACACCCAGCGGCATGACGCGAACCTTCGTCTCCGCAACGCCGCTTGCGACGAAGGTGTCCCTATTGAACCTCGACGGTACCCACACCTCATCCATGAGATTGCACCTATCCACCCAGTCGTGAGGTATCCGGTCGGTCTCCAGCATTGTAAGGCCGATGGAATGACAGCCGGGTTCGCGTTCGAAGAATCCCCCCAGGAAGACGAAGAGCGCCGCACCCACTTTGACGTGCGCGTTGTGCACCATTCTTCCAAGGAGGGCTTGGGTATCGGGATCAAGGTCCACACGGGTGCATCCCAGAGGCCGGGGTTTCAAGCGGATGTTGACCCCCAGCCTGTGCAGATGGAGCACGATGTTCCGATTGACCTCTGCGTACCCCGCGGCCTCGAATACGGGACCGATATCTATGAGATCCACGAAGCACCACCGTCCCGGGCAGACCAAGACCGGCCAGGCCGGGGCCTGGCATGCTCGCGGGCATGGTCAAGACTCTGCGATATACTATGCCGGCGTCTGTCATGGGTTCCGCGAGCATATTAGTTGATCCGGAAGGGGGGCACCGCTTTGACTAGAGCCGGGAAGGTCTTGGTGGTGGTGATCGTTAAGCGGGCCATTGGAAGCGTCTTTGCGGGTGCCCTCATCCTTGCCTTTCTGGCGGCGATGACAGGAACTGCGCTGCCCGCGATCGCGCTCCCCGGCTCCGCGGTCGTCGGCAAGGTGATCGTCGTTGACCCAGGGCATGGTGGAGTCGATCCCGGCTCCCATGACGGAGAGGGAGTGACGGAGAAGGAGATAGTCCTCGAGATAGCAAGGGACGTCTGCCATCTGCTCGCGAGAGCAAGGGCGGTGCCCGTCCTCACGCGCCACGGGGATTGGGAGATGAGCCCGATAATCGAGAGCGAGACCACGCGCCACAGGCGCGATCTCGCCGCCCGGATCCACATCGCCCACCGCACGAACGCCGACGCGTTCGTCAGCATTCACGTGAACAAGGTGCGCTCGACGTCCACGAAAGGGGCCATCGTCTTCTACAGTCGCAACAACCCGGCGAGCAAACGCCTCGCTGCCTGCGTCCACAGCAAGATCAAGGACATCGCCCCCCATCAGGGCATGTCGGTTCTGGAAGGAGACTACTACGTGCTGAACGCTGCCAACGTCCCCGCGGTCATAGTCGAAGTCGGATTCTTGTCCAACCCCGAAGAGAAGGAGTTACTCCTTGCTCCGTCCCACCGCGGGCTGCTGGCCGAGGCCATCTTCGGAGGGCTCGTGCTCTTTTTCGAGGGAGCGGGGGTTACGCCGGAGCAGAAGGCCCCCTCCTCCATCGAGAAGAGGGAGCCCGCACCTGTGTTGTAGTCCAGGCTGATCCACGTTCTCGGTTACCAGGTTCCTATGAAGAGCTGCGTGAACATCTTCCCATACGGGCCTCCGTTGGCCACACCAACACCAATCCTGTTGTAGTTGGGGTTTAGGATGTTCTGCCTGTGTCCGGCGCTGTTCATGAGAGCCGAGTGTGCCTGGTCGACCGTGGGAGCGCCTGCGATGTTCTCACCGGCCGTGCGGTAGCTGATGCCGGCGTTCTTCATCATCGCGAATGGATCACCATATGTCGGCGATGTGTGGCTGAAGTAGTTGTTGGCGACCATGTCCTGGCTCTTCTTGCGTGCGAGGTCCACGAGCCGCGGGTCGACTGTGAGAGGCGCGAGGCCCGCCTTTGCCCTCTCTTGGTTGACGAGGTCTATCATCCGCTGCTCGTCGGCGCTAAGACCGGGAGTCGGATTGGGCTGGGGCTGAGGTTGAGGCTGCGGCTGGGGTTGAGGTTGGGGTTGGGGTTGGGGTTGAGGCTGCGGCTGCGGAGCCGGCTTGGACGGCGCATAGGATCCGCCGCTGTAATAGTACCAGGTGTTCCCGGACTTGTAGTACGTGCCTCCCGAGCCTGAATACGATCCCCCGCTGTAGTACGTGCCACCGTAGTTTCCGTACGTGCCCGAGCTGCCGCCGCTCTGGTAGTAACCGGAATTCCCCGACCCGCTGAAATAGTAGGTCTTGTTGCCACTGGAAGAGTAGTAGGTTGCCGCGAAGGTCTGGGCTGACGCCATCAGGATGGCGAGGCTGACAACTAGGAGCACCGTGACTAGGAATGTCTTTCTGTTCACGTGGACACCTCCTCTTACTTTCATAGTAACCGCAGCATAAAGCCCATTCAACTGGGAACTCACACCAATAGGCTTCTGAGCTCGTGCGTTGTCGGACCGCGTGCTTGTGTCCCCTGCTGCCGCCCGAAAGCAAAGCTCGAACGTGCGCGCATCGCGCCGTCGGGGGAGTACCGCCCTCTGTAACCCTTCGTACAAGACGAAGGCAGGGCGCTCCGCCACGCAGCGCCCTGCCTGCCTCGAATCAGGATCCGCCTATTTCAGCCCGCACAGCCGATTCTTCTCTCGCGATCCATGTACCTTACCGAAAGCTTCACGGTCTCAGTGAGCACATCGGCGTAGGTATATGAGACGCGCTTCACCACTCCTGGCTTCTCAGACACCTTCACAACGAACACCTTGGGGTACGTATTCTCAAGGACCCCTTCGGTCTCGAGGACTCTCTTGCGTCCCTGGTTCGCTCGTAAAGTGATGGTCTTGCCGACGAACAGCTCCAGGTCTCTCTTGATGTCCTCAAGGGCGTTTCTGGCTGCCATCTTACCACCTTCCTTGGCGGGCCATACCTGATACATTTTATCATAGACTCAGGAAGCCGTCAAGAAAGGTTTATAGTATAACCAAACCACTCCTCAAGTGTCAACGGGGCCATATGGCCACGTATTAGTCGTCGTAGCCCGGAATCGCCGGGAATGACCGTTCTGTCTCCGCATGTCTCAGTCGCAGTCACTCAAATTGCGACTGCACACACTGGCCTACTCAGGCCGTTTCCATCTCGGCTCACGGCCCGGTGTTCGGCAGGCTCAACCTGAGTTTGCCCTTGGTCTCAATGCCTCCGATCCCCTTGATGCCGCTCACAGTGTTCTCGATGGCGTGGGTCACTTGCACCACGCTGTCAAACGGAGTGAACGCCACCTTCTCGGCCACAAGGATCGGGTCGTAACAGTGGATGAAGACCCGCTCAGGGGAACTCGCGAAGTTCGCGCCGGCTTCCAGGAGGGCCTCGTAGTGCGACTGGCAGGCGCCTGCCACAATGACCAGCGCGTCCTTGTCCGGCTCCACCTGCCTAGCACGCCTCACCGCCTCCACGAAGTATCGCGACGTCCTGTAATTCTCCAACTTCGTCCTGTCGCCGCGCCTCGCTATCAGGCCGTCGTGCCCCGTGAGCACGAGGATGTCCGGCAAGTGCAGGCGAATGAGCTGCGCTACCTTGTCCGGCTGCGTCTCCTCAGGAACGTGCTCTCCGACCACGGGCACCCTTAGTTCCTGGTAGTACCTGACGCAGTTACCAAGGTAGTCCCCGTCCCCATCAAGGTGAAGGACGCGCCCGGGGATCTTTCCGTAGTTCAGCCCAGGCGGCAGAACATTGGCCTCGCGTCCGCGTAGCCCGGTCGTGCTGAGCTCCTCCGCCATCCGCCGAAGGAACACTTTGTCCAGGGACTCCTTCGAAAGCCTGCGTACATGCTCTCGAGCGGCCTCTATGTCTTTCTGATGCGCGCGCACCAGATCCGCGAGAGGAGCATCCGCCACCAGGCGGGCGTTCAACCCCTTGAGAACAGCCACCGCGCGGCGCGCGGGACCCGATAGCACTTTGAGCACTGAGAATATGACGTCAGACCCGTGCGATTTCCGCGAGACGGCGTCTCCGACCCTGATAAGCTCCACGTTCTCCCCTCCATCGGCACCGTCTCGGTTACCACCAACATACTATGAGGTGGACGAGAAAAGGTGCCGACGAGGGTCCTGCCTGCTGCCACGTTCGGTCTGCCGCACGAACGCTCAGGCGCCCGTCCTACGGGCGCCTGGGCTTGTCTCTTTGCGCGTCTCACATCTCACAGAAGCATGCCGGCTCTCCCGGGCTGGTCTCACCGGCTACTTCGTGTGCTTGTCCGCCACCTTCGATGCTCCGTAGGACTCAGGCTTGATCCTCGCGGAGAACCCTGTCCCTGTCACCATGCCTACGATCTCGCGGATGAGGTCCCGGGTCTCACCGTTTTGCCCGATGTCCAGGTGGATCTCCACGTCGAGGTCGCCGTAACCGTTCTTCGCCAGTCTCTCCGCGAGCTTGCTCGCGACTCCCAGGCTCTTGGCGGTCTCGTAGAAGATCCTCTGTCTCAGGCTGCGCCCCATCCTCTCTCTTTCTTTGCTGTAGTAATACCTGGCCCCCTTGCCGACCCTGTGAACGACGATGGCCGTAACAAAACACGCATCCTCCCGGAGCTGCGAGTCCGTCCCAATGATGAGCTTGTAGGGGACGCCCGGGACTTCCTGCACGTAGCTCATGATATCCTTGAACGTCTCGTTGAAGCTGAGCTTGCCCTTTGTCGGGCTGATGAAGACCACTTTCCTCACCTTGATGTCCAGAGGATGAATGCTTCCTAGTGCCTTGCGGCCAGGAGCGCGTCAGCCAGCCTGCCGAAATCGTCGATTGTCAGGGTCTCCGCCCGCCGGTCCGGCCTTACGCCGGCCACTTCGAGGGCCTGCCGGACCGTCTTCTCGTCGATCCCCGTGAGCGCTTCGCGCGTCTCGCCCGCCATCGCAAGCGCCCGCAACAGCGTCTTGCGCCTCATCGCGAACCCCGCTCTCACCACGGCGAAGAACATGTCTTCGCTGGCGACATTGACCGGCGGCTCCCGACGCATGAGGAGGCGGACGACAGCCGAGTCAATCTTGGGACTTGGATGAAATGCCTCGGGAGGCACGATCGCGATGAGCTCCGGGACCGCGCGATACTGCACAACTACAGAAAACGCTCCGTACCTCTTGGAGCCCGGAGCGGCGATCATCCTTTCTGCAACCTCTTTTTGCACCAACACCACTATGCGCTCGAGATACCTCAGCTCTTCAAGGAGCTTGAGGATGACGGGCGATGTGATGTAGTACGGCAGGTTGGCAACCACCTTGCATTTCCTGTAAGCAAGTCTATCAAATTGCATTAAGTCTGTCAAGCAAAGCTCCAGGACGTCGCCGTGAACGATGTCCACGTTACGACAGCCCTCGAAGGCCGCGCGGAGGACTCTCACGAGCCTGTCGTCGAGCTCCACCGCTATCACATGGGCCGCCCGCTCGGCGAGGGCCCGAGTCAAGACACCGGTGCCGGCCCCAATCTCGAGCACAGCGTCAGCGCGGCCAAGATCGGCCGCGCTGACTATGACGTCCAGGTACGAAGAGTCCACTAGAAAGTTCTGGCCGAGGTCTTTCCTCGGCCTGATCGAGGGGCCTCCCCTCAACCTGCGGGCGCAGGGCTTTACGGCTCTAGAACGTATACCTTCACCCATCTCTTTCCGTATCGCAGGGCCTCCTCCACAGTGGAGAAGAGCAGATCTATGCGGTTGCCCTTGATGGCGCCTCCCACATCGGCGGCGATTGCCGGTCCATACCCCTCAACGTAAAGCCTCGTCCGAAGGGGAATGACCCTTGGATCGACCGCCACAACGCCCGGCTCAGCCTTCATTCCGATTGCCGTGTACCCGTCGGCTGACTTGCCGCAGCTCCGTGGACCCGGCTCATACGCGGTCGCAAGCATCGTGTAGCAGTTGCGGTAACGGAACGTCCCGCGGGACGTGTGCAGAGTCCGCACAGGATTGCGCGTACCTACGGCAAGGAGCTTCGATACTGGCTCTCTCAGCACCTTGCTGGACAGCACCTTCTCCTTGACTGGCCGGCCGTCTTCGTACGTCACGAGCACTTTCTGTTCCCTCAGGCCCTCCACACCCGGCCGCAGAACTTTCGTCTTTCCGCGATCCATGTTGGGATCGGGCCTCTTCTCGATCCGGTACGCCACTCGGACTTGCCTCGTCACGACCTCAGACGTCACGCGGACGACTCTTATCCGCATCCCCAGGGTGAGGCCCACATCCATGCCGGGGCTCACTCTGTCATCCGGCCTGAGTAGCACTCCTACCTGGGCGAGGACGTGTTTCACCATGGGCCCGGTGGATCGGACCTCGAAGGTTCTGCCGTCGACGACCACCTCGACTGGAACCGCCCGCCTCACAGTGATAACGGCTGAGCCGTACACCCGCTCCTGGAGCCCTGGGGTCAGCTCGTCTCCTTCGCTCAACTCCACTCCAGCCTGATTTAGGATATCGCTGACCCTCAACGCGCTTGTCGCCACCGAAATGACTTCATCATCGACGATGACCTTGACTTCCCTTGCAGCTCCCACAAGGCCCGTCGTAAGAAGAACGGCGACGCAAACCACAAGCGCGATCTCCCGCTTTCGCTCAATCAGTACGGACGCCCGCTCCCGCTTTTCACAGGGGCTAGTCGTCATTCCATCATCCTCCCTGCGGTGCCGCACCCGCCTCCTCCCTTTCGCCTGATACCTGCGAATAACCTTTGCGGACCCGCACCGCATCCTCGAGTGTTCATTTGGACCGCCAGCTTGCACGGCTGCGTGCTTGTTCCCGGCCAGGCTTGAATGAATCGCCCGGCCGCACAAAAGCTTATTCTTTGGTATTCGCCCAAAATCGTCAAAATCCTCCTCAGATCGCAAGACGTCGCGGCGCGGCCAGTCCACCTCCGTACGCTGGGTCGTCCGAAACCATTATCGGCAGGTGCAATCCCTATTATGCATTATTCACTCCTACGGATGATCGTGTCACAAGTCACACGTACCCGTCTCACATGTGTCACACGTGTCCGTCTCATATGTGCGAATCGTAGTGTCGCACGCGGAACTCCGCCTTGAGCCTGGACGCGATCCTTCTGCATCCCCACATACTCACCCCGGGCACCTGTACCACACTCAGCACCACTCGGGGTATATGTCTCTTACACTCCTGTGCGAAAGCGATCACGGCTTTGAAGGCTTGTCTACCGTATATGGGATGGCACAATCTGTCGTACACCGCGGCGTTTGACGCATTGAGGCTTATCGACATGCAATCGATGAGACCGGCGAGCTCGGGCACGACATTGCGACCGTGTATGAGGTTCCCATGACCGTTGGTGTTCATTCTGACGTACATCCCGCGATCCTTCAACCATTTGGCTACGGCCTTCACTTCCTCCAGGCGCATCAGGGGCTCGCCGAAGCCGCAGAACACTACCTCCTTCAGGTGAGCGGTCGGTGCCTTTTCGAGCTCAGCGATCACCTGCTCGACTGAGGGCTCTTGGTCGAGCCACAGGCGCTCACCGCCCACTCCGTCGGAGGTCCGGCGGATACAAAACTCACAATCGTTGGTGCAACGGTTAGTGAGATTGATATACAATGAGTCCCCGATTCTGTATACAACGGACGACTGCACTCCAAACCGCCTCCCGAACCACTCAAGCCCCTGTGGGTCCGCATACTGGCTATCACTTCGCCAGACCCCTGTCAATTCCTCTTGTCGCCGCCATCCGGGCCGCCGCGGAGGCTTCTCGCCACGTATGCGTCGAAATCCCCCGCGCGAAGCTCGCCCTTCCAGAATTCAGCTATGGCGGGTCCGATGGCCTCCCTACGCACCTCCGTCTCCTTGATGACGAGCTCGGCAGATCTGTGGCGCTGAGCGACCCCGGACGCGGCTGAGTCGATGAGGAAGCGCTCGCTTGCCCCGTCCGGCCCGATCACACCGATCACCTGCTCCCTGTCGGCGAGGTGAGCGGGCACGACGCACATCTCCCTCGCGAGCCACAGCGCCTCCTTTCTCGCCAGCAACCGCGCGAACTCCACTGCAAGCCGCGCCGCGTCCTCGCCGCCGCGTCGCGGGTGTCTGAACACCATTGCTGAGGTCACGGACGTACATGCGTTCACCGTGCCGCCGGGCGGGTGCGGCACCGGGAGCAACACGGGCTCAACCCCCGTGTATGCAGCCCCCGAGCCTCCCTTGATGATTCTCTCCCGTCGTTCCCGGATGTGGCGTGCGAAGCCAGGGCCGACCGGTCCTATGATGGCGGCCCGACCCGTCCAGAAGAGCTCGAGCATGCGCCCGCCCATCTTTGACGCGGGCTCCGGGAACGCATCTTCGTCCCTCGCTTGCTCCAGAAAGGACAGGACCGACGCCAGCGGCTCCCCTTGCCAGGCCACGCTGCCGTCGGCATTGAGGACAACTCCTCGACCAGCCGCCCTCATCAAGATATCTACCGCCGCCGTGGACGCCGCGTCGAAGACAAGGGCGTAGGCTCGGTAGCGGTC
The DNA here is from genome assembly GCA_024653485.1 of Bacillota bacterium. Lineage (NCBI taxonomy): Bacteria > Bacillati > Bacillota > Bacillota bacterium. The sequence goes on from JANLFY010000006.1 coordinate 93,145, forward strand.
GTCGACCCCAGTCTGCCGCTCGGTCAGGGTCCGCACCATCGCAAGGACGTCGTCATACGACCACCCGAAGGTCATCACCCTCTGCACGTCCACTCCTGCCTCACGCAAGAGCTGTGCGTTGCCTGCCCAAGACTGCACGGATATCCACGCCGGCCAGGCCCATGTGCGGCCATCGACCATCATCGCGTGGAGGGCGCGGGGTTCGAAGGCCTCAGCCGGCGCGTCGCCCGCGGCGGGGCCGCGCAAGAAGGCATCTAGCGGCACGATCAGCCCGCTCTCCACGAGCGACGGATCGAACGGCGCGACAACAACGTCCGGCGGCGTTGTGTTGGCAACCGCTTCAGCGATGGCACGACCGATCTCGTCCAATCTCAGCAGCACGTACTCCACTTCGACGTTGGGATAGACCGCCCGGAACTCGGCCTCGGCCTCATCTATGAGATCGTCGTACCCGTACCCATCCTTGAATAGCGGCCAACGGGTGCTCCAAACCCTGAGCGTATACGACCTCGCCGGGTCTACCCTCACCCACGGATGAACGGGATACCCGAGGAGCCTGTAGTACAGGGAGCGGGGATGAAACGGCCCGGGGGGCATCAACTCGGGCCTATTGAAGACGGCGACCACGGTGCCGGCAAACCCTAGCACGGCTAGAGCCGACACTACCGCGAGAACGATGCGAACCCACCGCATGGTCCTACCTCCGCCTCCAGACGGCCGGCGCCTCGGCCGCCAGCGTCATCTCAAGCCCAGAAGGTACAGCTCGTTCGTCCCAGCCCTGCCCGTGACGGGAACTCCATAGAACTTCTGCATCTCCTTGACGGCGGCCTCGACGCGTTCACCGAACCTGCCGTCGAGAGGACCGGCATCGAAGGCCTCGCGTCTTAGATAATACTGCAGCACCTGGACATCCTGGCCTGTTGAGCCCGGCCCGAGCTCACGCGCGATCTCGCCTTCGGGCTCATACCCGACGATGAAGACCTTCGTCTTGATCGGGACGAGCTCGAAGAGCTCCTCCACGTCCTCGTTGAACATCCTTATGCATCCCGCGCTTGCCGCGCTGCCTATGGACCACGGGCGGTTCGTGCCGTGGATACCGTACCCGCCCCAGGGGACGTTCAGTCCCATCCACCGCGATCCGAACGCCCCCCCAGGGGCGTAATCCTTTTCGATTATCGCGAACTCTCCGATTGGCGTGGGCGTGCGCCATTTGCCGATGGCGATGGGGTACTGCTTGACGACCTTGTCGCCGGCGTACAAAGTCAATGTCAGCTTGGTCACGTCCACCACTATCCTCCGCTCGCCCTCAGGGATTTCGCTCGTCGCGAGCGCGGGGAGGGTGCGTGCGCGACCCGTGGCCATTCTGAGCCACGTGTCGGGAGTGACCACGCCATCTGGCTCGAGGTCGACGGCCAGCTGGAACGCTCGAACGGCGGCATCGGTGGACGAGTCGAACACGCCGTCAGCCTTGCCCGAGAAGAAGCCCAGAGTCCGAAGGCGCTCTTGCAGCTCCACCACGTCGTGTCCCTTGAGAGGGGGGGTCGTGAGGTAAAGGCGGCGATTGGTTTCGCCGCAGGCCGGCACGACGATCCTGTACGACGGGGGATCACTCGCGTATTCCCACTTCGCACCATGTGCCGTGTCATGTGCCGTGTCATGTGCCGTCTCATCCCCGGCTGCGGGCGCGCCGTGTACCGTCGCGCCGAAAAGAGCCCCCTCGCGTGCGGGCTCAGGCGACGCTTTTGGCCAAGCGAAATGATCAGGCGAGCGCGGGCGCGTGGCGTACCACGCGCTCACGAGGACCGCCGCTGCGAATGCCGTCAGTATACGACACGCCATTCGCTTCCATACGGCTCTCGAGGCTCCGGTCATCCGCGACACACCCCTGATCGCCCCAGTCGTCAAGGCAGGTGATTGTTATACCAAAGATATATGAGGCCTTGCACCTGCCCATGTTGTGTTCCGCTGGTGGCGACGGGAGCGAGGCCAGCAAAGCCCTCGACCTCGCCGCCGTCCTGTTGGCTGCGGAGCTGAAGGCCTCGGAGAGCCATCGCGCTCATTCGACATGGCTGCGGGGATGTGGTCGCGGACCGACGCGCTACGGATCCACGTACTGGAAGATGTCGCTCCAGTGCGTATCCTGCTCGAACTGCAGGTAATCGTACCCGTAGACGCCGGCCGCGAAGTACCGGTCCGGCAGGTAGATGGAGAGCCCGTTTCCATAGGCGCTTGCTTCAGGTCTGCCCGCATAGAGCCACGGCCCGGAGAGCGCCTGCAGAAGAGCATTGGTCTTGGCACAAATCCCATCCTTTGCGGCGGCGGACACACCGTAGGCAGGATCCGCCACGCGGGAGCTCAGCTTCCTAGCGAAGTCCACGATGTCGAAGTGCGGGTAGCCCCAGTACCGCAAGGTCTCCAGCCTGGCGGCGGCGAGAGCTTGCTTGATCCTGGAAGCGTCGGTGCCACCCGAGTTGGCTTGGATGCGGCGCACGAGTTCGTCGCTAAGAGCCTTGACCGCGGCCGCGATGCCATCGGCCTCCTCGAGGCGGAACGCGGATAGCGTGACGCCCGAGGCGGTCCCGTACGAGGCAAGGTACGAGTCAACGACAGTCATCGCGAAGTCCCAGGGGGAGGTGCCGTAGGGATCCGCGCAGAGACCCGAAAGGGCTTCATTATAGTCCCAGCCTTCCTCGGGTTCGAGCCCTTCCGAACCTACCGCGATGTCCGCGACCCCACGCATCTCGTATGCCACCTCTATCATCTGCATCAGGCACGCATCGAAGCCGATGACGGCGAGGCGCGGTAGGCCCTCGAGCGCTGCGCGCACCTGGTCCAAGTCGAGCGCGCGGCCGCTCTCTTCATCTAGACAGATCGCCCGCGGCGCGACGCGCGGTCTCCGCCATATGGTCCAGCCGTCGCCGTGATCCCAGAGCACGAGCACATAGTGCTGAGCCGGATATGACGCCATGCACCACGCGACGAAGTCGCGGAGCGACGCGGGATCCGCCATGTCCACCTCGGTCTCAGCGTTGTTCCCATCCCAGGGTGCCAACGGAGATACGACGGTGCCGTAGTCGGCCGAGCCCGGCGGGTTCGGGTCACGGGTTACGTAGTAACGCCGCGTCCCCGTCCAATCTCCGTTGCTCTTGTCGAAGCCCTTAGCCCTATCTATCTGGACCAGGATGTTCACCTCGCCGGTGGAGCCCACCTCCTCCAACTCGTTCAGGTCCGCTATCGCTGCGGACTCGAGGTTGTTGTCAGCGCACATGTAAACCATGACCGTCCATTTCCCGAGGAGGTTGCCGTACGCTCCGTTCAACGTGGTGACCTGACCGCTGCGGACTAGAACTTTCGTGTCAAGCCGGAAAGGCTCGTAAACGATGCTGACCGTCTGAGTGCCCGGCGTTATCCCGTCTTTTCTGAAGTAACCCATCGCGTCAGTTACCGCTGTGCCGCTGGACCCGGTCACGCTCACGACGGCTCCCGCGCACGGCTCGTATCCTTCTGGCGCCGCCGGCACACCGCGCCGAGCAGCCGGGGCGATCTTGAGCTCGAGCCCGTTGCGTGCGTTCTGAGCCAGACCGGCGGAGCGACTCGCTCCAGCGACCGACCGTGCCTCAGTCGGCTTGAAGACGTACCCCTCCACCGAGCCCGGTCTCGGGACAGCGCCGCCGAAGCATCCTGTGATGAGGACGCTAACAGCCACGACAGCGATGATACCCGCTATAGTCTGAGGGTTCCAGCTCTTCTCCGTCATCCTCATCGACGACCCCACACTCCTTGCTGCTTCCATTCAAGGCTAGCTCTGTGATATATGCTATCACTTACCAGATTTAGGTCAAGTCACCTAGAGGCTACCCAGGAAGGGGATACGCGAGGCTGGAACCAGGGATCGAGCGTCTCCGTCCGCATGTCTTCATTGGACTCCGTTCACTTGAAGAGGTGCCCGCACCAATCGGGATGTTCGTGGGCGTACGTCAGTGCCCGCTTAGGCTTCGACGGCGGGGTTCTCGGGTTGTGGTTGCCAAAAAACCGCGTCTCACTTCCTGCGATACAAACAGCGGCGGCCACCCCGGTTCGGGATGGCCGCCGACAGGCGTGCCTGTCGTTGTGTGTCGATTGCTGAAGGTTATGGCACCCGGTAGATGGGAATGTCTCCTCTCTCGGTCGGTTCTGCATAAAGCTGTGGCGTCTGCGATCCGTAAGGGTATCCAGTCGTACGGTTCTGCACCAGAGGCTTCGCATAGTTGAAGGCCTCGCGGGCAGTGATAAGATCGTCGCTAGGACTCGTATCCGCGGCTCGAGTCTTTATGCCGTTACACAAATAGTATGTGAATATGCCGTGCCCACCGTCGAGAGTCTCATCCTCATAAGACACCTCATCGTCATCCGACGCCATAAGCACGACGTAGCCGTACTTGTTCAGGTCGCGCGCGAGGCCCGACAGGCCCGGCCGGAAGTCCTTCATCCACGCCGGCCCGAAGGTGGAGCGAGTGACGCCCTTGGTCATGCCTCCGCTATGGCAGCTATCGAAGATGAAGAGGCAGAAATCCGTGGGAATGTGGCTCTGAATCCAGTCTGCCAACTCGTCATCAGTGATGACCTCATCATCGGCGGCTACTATGTACTCCTGCTCATAGTCGCCCGCCGGGTCCGGGTCTGGGTCAGGCTGGTGGCCACCGTGTCCAGAGAAGGTCATGACGAAGTAGTCCTGGCCGTACTCGCTCATCTTGGACCCGATTTCCTGAATCGCGGCGAGGATGCCGGCCTTGGTGGCCTCGCCGTCGGTTAGCAACTCGACCTCTCCGGCGTATCCGTTGATGCTCCAAAGCGTCTCTTCCAGTAGCTCTGCGTCGGCCACGGCGAACCTCAAGTCATGGTAGTCGTCATCTCCCGGGTCGCCGGGGTAGTCGTTTATCCCTATGATGAGATAGAAGAACGAGCCCAGCTGGGCGTCCTCGAGGTGCGTCGTCCTTCCCGCCACCACTTGCACATCCGGATACATCAACCCGTTGATGAACCTTTCGTGAGTTATGGACACGTCGTACCACCCGGGGTCCAACATCGTCAAGCGGAAGTAACCTTGGCTGTTGGAGTAGACAGTCTTTCCTCCCGGGACGGCGACCACCGTTGCACCTTGTAGAGGTATATAGCCCTTCGGGGCCTTCGAAGACCGTGAGACCATCATCTTGGGCCCAGCGCCATCGCCACCTTCGGTGCCTCTGGCGTCGCTTTGTTGGTACACGTACCCGTCGATACTCCCATAGAGCAGAGTGCTTCGCCCGCCCCCGAAACACCCGGTGAGCGCGAGCGTCGCTGCCAGCAGCGCGATAAGCGCCGCGAGGCGGAGGGCCATGGTTGACTTTTTCAACATCGATGCAAACCTCCTTGAATCACGAGTCTCTACAGCAAATCGTGAAAACCTTTGGCTAGCAAGCAGGTCGGTCCCCTCCTGTTTGCTGCTTCGGGCCGAGGACCCTGCCGTCCTTGAACCTCACGCACGGGCGGCCGTCGCATTTTGCCACGACCACCCCCACTACCTCCACTCTCGTGCCCTGATCTCCCTTGCGCCAGGGGCTAAGCCCCGGGATCGCGCCGCCAGTGACGTATATCCACCCCGTCTCGTCCTTGAGCAGCCAGTCGCTACGCGTGACGGGCGCCCCCGCTTCAGGCCCGACATCGCCGCTCCAGCCCATGTACTGGGCTCTCACCATGATCTCCTTCGAGAGAAGCCGACCCATGTTCTCGTGGATCTCTCCAACGGTCTCGACAAGCTCCATCTCGTGTTGGAGGCACTTGAGCCTTTTCGGAACGAGATCTGGCGCGACTCGAAGAAGGAGTCTATAGAGTGAGGCCAGTGCCTCGTTCAACCTCCTTTCGCGCACGGCATTATTGATCGTGGATACGCAGTCGGAACAGGGGTCCTCCAAGACGCGCGCCACCATCACGCCATTCGAGGATCCTTCCCAGGCAAGAGGCGGTCCTTCACCGCCGCCATCTGGTCCCCCAAGGGCTGGGCACACGACGGGAACGAAAGCGGCGCCCGCCGCGGCGGGCTGCGGGAACAGAATGACCGCAGCGACGGCAGCGATGGTGACAAAGACCATGAGCGCCCTATCTGAGGACGCCCCTTGCTCCACTAGGCCACCCTTCTTCCCTTGCATGTCCGCACAACAAGATATGCCGCCAGCAAGACGCTTATGAACCGCACGAACCACAGACGGAACAGACAGGTGCTTCACACTGAGGCTTGGGTCAATCAGCGCGGGCCAGTCTGGACGGGTTCAGCGACGCTTTCCACTCTTTTCGAAGAACCGCTCGAGTCTTCCAAGTCCCTCCTCGATGTTCTCCAGGGAGTTGGCGTAAGAGAAGCGCAGGTAACCCTCGGCGTTCGGGCCGAAGTCTATTCCGGGCGCAGTAGCGACGCCACATTCCTCGAGAATCTTGAACGCCAGGTCGTAGGAGTCGGCGGAGTACTTCCGGGCGTCTGCAAGCACGTAAAAGGCGCCGGTTGGCTCCACCGCCACCGACAGGCCGATCTCCTTGAGCCTCGGGATGATGTACCGACGGCGCTCGTCGTAGGTGCGAACCATCTCGTCCACGTACGGCTTACACTCGTCGGAAAAGGCGGCCACAGCCGCCCGCTGCGTGAAGGACCCCGCACATATCAGCAGGTTTTGCTGAAGCTTCTGAACAGGCCTGACGAACTCCTCGGGCAGGATGGCATAGCCCAGGCGCCACCCAGTCATCGCCCAGGTCTTGGAAAACCCGTTTATGACGAAGGCGTTGTCGGTGAACTCGAGGATCGAGTGAGCGCGCCCCTCGTATACGAGACCGTGGTATATCTCATCTGACACGACGGGCACGCCGATGTCAGCGATGGCCTGTAGGTCCTCTGCGCTCAGGAGGTTGCCGGTGGGGTTTGCCGGAGAGTTGACCAGGATGGCCTTCGTTCTCGGAGTGACGTGGGACCGCACCTCTTCCGGGACGAACCTGAACCCGTTCTCGGCCGGCACCTTCACTCGCACCGGGACACCTTCCGCCGCGCGAATGTAGTTTGGATAGCACGAATAGCACGGATCCGAGATGATCACCTCGTCGCCAGGGTCGAGAAGGGCCTCGAAGACCAGGAGAAGCGCAGGCGAGCTTCCGGGGGTCACGATCACCCGCCGGGCGGACACATCTATGCCGTACCTCTCCGAATGGTACCTGGCTATCGCCTCGCGCAGTTCCGGAATGCCGAGGCTCGGCGTATACCCGGTCTCGCCCGCGGCGAGCGCCCTCCGACAGGCCTCTCTCACCGGCTCCGGCGTCCGGAAGTCCGGCTCGCCCACTTCGAGATGGATGATGCTTCTTCCGGACCGCTCGAGCTCTTTCGCCCTGTCGAGCACGTCCATGACTATGAAAGGCGGTATCTCGCGAGCCCTTCGCGATTGCGCGACTCCAATGTCCGCTCCTGCCCCTGTCTTCCTCGCCATCTTCCCCTTGATCGCGCCCCTTTCACCCGAATGCGGAACTCCGATCCGGGACTCCGATCACGAGTCCCGGACCCCGTCATCCCACCACTGAGAGGGTCGAGGACGTCACGGCCACCCATCCAGCGCACACACGGACGTAATTCAACATCCCGAGTCATAGTCCTGCTCACGGTCCAGCCCGGCACCGTAATCCCGGGGACGACCCTTCCGCAGCCACGCGACGCGCAGCCACGCGTCGCCGCGGGCACGCCGTTCGCGCGGTCGGAAACGAGGTTCCTGCGTCGTGTCCTCGACGCCCATTCCGTGGACGCGGCGGCGAGCAGGAATCCATGTTGCGCCGGCAGATATGAGATGATATAATACGAAACAACAATAGGAGCATAATAGGTCAAAGACGATGAACGGGAGCAGTAGGCGCGCGGGAGGGCCTCAGAGAACCGCCGGATGGTGCGAGGCGGTGGACTCGGCGGAGCCGAACTCGCCCGGGAGTTTCTCGTCGAACGGCTGGTTCGCCGGGCATCACTCTTGATCGAGTGTCGCGGCAGCGAGGCGAGCGCGGTGCCGCGATGCGCCAACCAGTGCCAGTAAACGGAGACGGATCCCACCGTTACGCGGGGAGGGCATGGGCGGGTTCCGCCAAGGACTCCAAGGCGCTGTTTTCGCGGCGCGAGGAGCGCCGCACGAGAGGCCGCCGTCTCTGGGCGATGTCGAGCGTCTCACGATGAGGCTCTCGGTCAAGCTTTCGGTCAGGCTCTCGAGATGCTAGCGGCGGCAGCGCCGCGGTTCTACAGCACTCCCGCGAGTGCCCGGGTGAGTGGGCCGAGCGAGCTCGGTACGCCGAAGACGCCCGGGATGCCACGATACCGTCTGGAGCGGCGGGGCATGGCATCTGGTGGCTGCCGGAGGCTACCAGCGGCTACGGAACGGGCCGCGTTTCGGTCGTCGTTCCGGTCGCTTCGGTCAAGCAGAGTGGTACCGCGAGGGTAGCGTATGACCCCCGTCTCTCAGTGGAGACGGGGGTTCTTTTCGGGGTCGTCATATTTGAGGGTTCGTTGAGGGTTCGTCGTTCTCTTCGTTTCCTTCGCGAGGGTTCACACCGCTAGTATTCATTAGGATTCATAAGGTTTGCGCCGCCTATGTCGGCGCACGCGTACGTATGCGAGGAGGTTGAGGGCTTCCAGATGGCTACCGAGAGGGCATCTGAACATGTCGGGAGATACGACCACCAAGCAATAGAAAAGAAATGGCGCAAGATCTGGGAGGAGACCGGCGCCCACGCGACGGACGAGAACCCAGACAAGCCCAAGTACTACTGTCTGGACATGTTCCCGTATCCGTCCGGCTCCGGCCTCCATGTCGGCCACTGGCGTGGCTACGTCCTGAGCGACGCATGGAGCCGGTACAAGAAGATGCAGGGCTACGCCGTTCTCCATCCGATGGGATGGGACGCGTTCGGGCTCCCCGCCGAGAACGACGCGATCAAGAAGGGCATTCACCCCGAGGTGTCCACGGCTCGCAACATCGCCACGTTCAAGCGGCAGCTCCACGACATAGGCGCCATGTACGACTGGGGCCGCGAGATCAACACGAGCTCGCCGGAGTACTACAAGTGGACTCAGTGGATTTTCCTGAAGATGTTCGAGAAGGGCCTCGCCTACCGCAAGGAGATGCCGATAAACTGGTGCCCGAGCTGCAAGACGGGGATCGCCAACGAGGAAGTCGTGGCAGGGGAGTGCGAGCGCTGCGGCACCAAGGTCACAAAGAAGAACCTGGTCCAGTGGATGCTGAGGATCACGGCGTATGCCGACCGGCTCCTGGAGGATCTCGATAGACTCGATTGGCCGGAGAAAGTCAAGAAGATGCAGGCTGACTGGATCGGCCGCAGCTACGGCTCGGAGATCACCTTCGATGTGGAGGGGAGGAGCGATACCATCACGGTCTTCACCACCCGGGCCGACACGCTCTTTGGAGCGACGTACATGGTCCTCGCGCCCGAGCACCCCCTCGTACCCAAGATCACGACGCCGGAGAGGAGCAAGGCGGTCGAAGACTACATCGAGCGCACCCTCGCCAAGTCGTCGGTGGATCGGATGACCGCCACGAAGGAGAAGACGGGCGTATTCACGGGCGGCTACGCCATCAACCCCATCAACGGGCGGCGCATTCCGATCTGGATAGCCGACTACGTGCTCATGGACTACGGCACGGGCGCGGTCATGGGAGTGCCCGGCCACGACGAGCGCGACTTCGAATTCGCCACCGTGTTTGGACTTCCGATCCCGCGAGTGATCGCCCCGGCTGAGGTGGCGCGGCGGGACATGGCGAGAGCCGCAGCGATGCCCCTCGACCACGCCGAAGCTGAGTACGGAGTGATGGTCAACTCGGGCGAATTCGACGGAATGACGTCAGAAGAGGGTAAGAAGGCCGTTACCGAGAAGCTCGCTAGTGTGGGCAAGGCGCGCTTCACCGTCAACTACAAGATGCGCGATTGGGTGTTCTCACGGCAGCGATATTGGGGCGAGCCGATTCCCATCGTGCACTGCGAGAAGTGCGGCGAGGTGGGCGTGCCCGAGGACCAGCTTCCCGTGCTGCTGCCGCGCGTGGAGCGGTACGAGCCGACGGGGACCGGCGAGTCGCCTCTCGCGGCGATATCGGAATGGGTGAACACCACCTGTCCGAAGTGCGGCGGGCCCGCGAAGCGCGAGACCAATACCATGCCGCAGTGGGCGGGATCGTGCTGGTACTTCATCCGCTACGTCGACCCCAGGAACGACGCCCAGCTTTGCGACCGGGCGAAAGCCAACGCTTGGTTGCCGGTGGACCTGTACGTGGGCGGGATAGAACATGCCGTGTTGCACCTGCTGTACTCCAGGTTCTACGTGAAGTTCCTGTACGACATTGGAGCCATAGGGTTCGACGAGCCTTTCGCGAGGCTCTTCAACCAGGGCATGATATACAAAGACGGCGCGAAAATGAGCAAGTCCAAGGGGAACGTCGTGAGCCCCGATGAGATGGTGGAACGATACGGGGCCGACTCGCTGAGACTCTATGAGCTCTTCATCGGCCCTCCTGAACTGGACTCCGAATGGAACGACAGCGGAATAGATGGAATGTACCGCTTCCTCAACAGGGTGTGGAACCTCGTGACCTCCCAGGCATGCTGCGGAGCAGAGTCAGAGGAGAAGTCGTCCGTGCGGGCGGGGAAGGCAGCTTCAGCAAAGACCCCGGCGGAGTCCGCTACGGAGGCGGGATACGGACCAACCGCCGGCGCGACGCCGGACGCGCTCGAGCGGCAGCGACATCGTGCGATCATGGAAGTCACTCAGCGTCTCGAGGCGTTCAAGCTCAACACGGCGGTGAGCGCGCTGATGTCGTACGTCAACTTCCTCAACGACTGGGCGAGCGAGAGCGGTCCGGTCGACCGCGAGAGCCTGGACACCTTAGTGAGGCTTCTCGCGCCGTTCGCGCCGCACATCGCTGAGGAGCTTTGGCGCTGCCTGGGCAAGGAGGAAAGCGTCTTCGAGGCGAAATGGCCAAAGTACGATCCCTCCAAGACGGAAGAGGACCTCGTGACGGTGCCCGTCCAGGTGAACGGCAAGCTCAGGGGCACAATCCAGGTGCGCCGGGACGCGCCGGCGGAGGAGGTCATAGCCGCTGCCAGGGAAGCGGGCACCGTGCCGCGGCACATCGCCGGGAAGGAGATCGTCAAGGAGATGTATGCTCCCGGAAAGATCGTCAGCATCGTGGCAAGGTAGGCGCGCTCCCGGTGCGGTCCGGCCCATGGCAAGACGCAGTCCACGGACGGAACCCACGGGGGGGCCCACGGGGGAGCCCACGCAGGCCTGGCGCTGCCAGGCCTGTTCTTTTCTTGACAACACGCAGCTTCCGTCCCCGAAAGCGATGGTTCGACCCTGCCTGGTCTGGTGCACGGGCGATTCATGCAAGCTTCGCCAGCCGATACAGCGCGACGACACGGGCGCAACTCAACGACACGAGCTCAACGCGAAGGCCCGTGCAAAAAGACCCGACGCCTAGAGGAGAAATGAACGCATTGTAGAAATATATCCTACAATTCTTTGCTCCACCTTTGCGTCCCCACATTCACAGCTCTTCCAGTCGTAGGCACTTATCCCAGGAGCGTTCATCTGTCCTCAGGGGTAGCCCACGCGAGAGCGCTCGAGGATCGGGTGGTGTGCCTTATGAGCTTCCGGGTATCCGTTGGGTCCTGCTGCTTTAGTTCAGTTTCCCGCGATGGGCTGTTCGTCCTGTGGAACGTCACAGACCAGTGTAACCTTGCTTGCCCACACTGCCACGCCAGGGCGACACGGGAATCTCTGCATCCCGAAGACATGGGGCTGCGTAGAGCTGGTCTGAAGGTCGTGATGGACCGCCTGTCGGACGTGCGACCCCGCCTTGTAGCTATCTCGGGTGGTGAACCGCTTCTGTTCCCCGAGATCCTCTGGCTGCTCCGGGAATTGAGTGAACACGGCCTTGACACCGATGTATGTACCAACGGCACGGCGGCATCACCGGAGCTCGTCAGAACGATGGCAGCAACCGTTAGACGGGTGTCCGTAAGCCTGGACTCCTTTTCACGGGAGAAGTCCGCCATTCTCAAGAGATCGCCAGAAGCGTCCGAACGCGCTTTGGAGGCGATAGACGCCTTTGTCGCAGCCGGTATGCAAGTTAGTGTCTCGGTGGTGCCTACGGGGATAACCTACGAGGAGATCGTTGCGACGGCACAGGGTTTGGCAAGGAGGGGCGTTGCGTCCATCTCGATTCTACCTCTCATGGCGACCCGAGACACCAGCTATCGCCTCACTCCGATCGCGTGGAAGCACCTTCACGACAGCCTTCCGAGGCTCATCGACGTTTGTCGACGGTATGACGTCGAGCTCAAGCTGAAGGGTTTCCCCTTGGACGAAGAGACGATGACGCGCTGCGGGGCCGGCGAACACGTCGTGGCGATAAGCTCCACGGGTCACTTGTGGCCGTGCGCCTTCTTCGGAGAGGACTGCGATGAAACGGATCTGATGAAGGTCACGATCCCTGAGGCATTGGCCTCGTCGAGTTTCGAGCGGTTCAGACGCGACATATCGCGGACCGCCTGCGTTGATTGTGAGCATGCATCGTTCTGCGGAAAGGGTTGTGTTGGGGTATCGTGGGTGGAGCAAGGAGTCATCGCCCCGGACCCACGATGCGTAAGAAAGACTCTCCGTTCAACGGATATCGGGCCAAAGTAAGCCCGCCAGTGGCCAAGATGAGTGATCACGCAGTTTGGTTGGGAGCCCGATCCTGACCCCGAGCTCAACAAAGAGGGCGAGACCAATGACGGAGTCGAGCAAACCCATCAGTCTCTGTCAAATGCTCCAGCAGGGCGGGAGATTTCTCGTAACGACCCATCTGGGTCAAGCCGAATACGTGACGCCACGAGAATGGCAGGCCCTCACAATGATGGAGGGCTTCCACACGTGTGAGGAGATAGCCGCGTCCGCCGGCCTGCCGGTGAACAGCCTTCTCGAGCTCTGCGCGCGACTCGAGGCCGGTGGTTACGTGACGGACTTGGATCGCTGGAACAGGCTGAGCTGGTGTCCCGAGTGCCGAGTGTACGTGCTCTCACAGCAAGGGGTTTGCAGGTGCGGAAGACCGACAGACAAGGTAGAGCTCATGCCGCCGTGTGATACATGGATCCTCTTCCCAGAAGAACACAGAATGGTTCGGGAGCTGGCGCGTGATCGTCTGGGCCTCGAAATCAGGGAAGATGCGTTCCTTCTCGGCAACTGGGGGGTCAAAGGCACCATCCCCTTCTGGGAGATCGTCTTCGAAGGTCGAGTCATGCTAAGGATCTGCTTCGAAGGGCTTGACCGCCGCACCTGGCGGGTCGCGCCCGGAGAAAGCCTTCCGCACGCGAACGCGAGCGGACGTGCGGTAAGCGAGCGCACCGGCGCCGTCCGGTCAGGCACCGGGCATGCAACCGAAATGAACGAGTACATCGATCTCCTGGTGGAGCACAACAGGCAACACCTTGACTCGCTCGCACGGCGCTCGCACGCGATCATGGAGACCACCTTCGGCTTGTTCCCGTCGCTTCCCATGATCTACTTCAGTGGTGGCAAGGAAAGCATGGTGATGGCGCACCTCATGAGCCAGCTCGGAATCGAGTGCAACCTGCTCTTCGTGGCCACCGGCATGGACCAGCCCGACGACGTCGGCTTCTTTCATGACGTGGTCGCGCCGTGGTCGCGTCAATACAACCGTTTCCACCTGCACGTTTTCACACAGGACAGCTCGCGGTTCCTTGCCCTGGCCCGCGAGAACGGGGTTCTGAGCTCCAAGAACCCCTGGTGTCGCACGAAGATCAAGATGCCGCTGAAACACAAAGCCACTTCGGAGATTTACGGGAGCCAGTACTTCACGGCCTATGAAGGAAGCCGAAAGTACGAGACGAACTACCGACGACGCTACGCCACTGTGAATTTCCCCAGGAACTATCCGAATCAGGTTTGGGTCCACCCAATTGCGGATTGGACAGGGCTCGAGGTGTGGCTCTATCTGATCAGCAACAGGCTTCCTGTCAGCCCCGTTTACTTGAAGGGTTTCCAAAAGACCACGTGCTGGTGCTGTCCGCTCGTTCAACCATATCACTTGGAGAGATCGAGGGCACTGTACCCGGAACTCTGGGCATCTCTAAACGACGTGGCCCTGGCCGGGTTCGATGACAGAGATAGCGTGGAAATCCCGTACTAGCCCCTCGGGTGCGTTAGGATGCCTCGTAGCGCGCGTCGCACGCAAGGTATCGCAAGGTGTAGTGAGGAGCACGGGATGAAGGTCGCGCCAGTCAGGGGTGGAGGTGGAAACCCCGGTGGTACTTACGCCCCAAGACCTCTCGGAAATGACTCGAGAGGAGCGAATAGCCCTCGTCGGTCGGAAGGCGAGTAACCTAGTCGAGCTAGGGCTTCTCAAAGTGGAAGTGCCTCCCTGGATCGCTGTCACGACACGCTTCCAGGAAGCTTGCTGGCGTCATCCCGCGAATCGAAGCCACAGGGACAGAGTGGATGCCCATCTAATCAACGCGGTGGGACTGGTGCAGGCCCTGCCTTCGTTGCGCGAAAGCGTAACGCGATTGGTTTTCCCTCATGAGCTGCGGACGCTCCTCAGACAGAAGCTGGCACTTACGAACCTGGGCGAGCGCCTCGCGGTGAGGTCGTCCGGGATTCGCGAAGACTGTCGAGCCCATTCCGGTGCCGGCATGTTCGCCAGCGTCCTCGATGTTTCAGCCGATGCTGTGGAAGAGGCGATTAAGACGTGTTGGGCGTCTCTGTTCTCCGAAGCGTATCTCCTGCTCTTCGGAAATCAGACTCTCAGCACCGACAAGATTAGCATGGGCGTCATCATCCAGCGGATGGTCAAGGCGGAAAGGAGCGGAATACTCTTCACCATCAACCCAACTACGGGAGACCGCTCCGAGGTCGTGGTCGAAGCATGCCGCGGAGGATGCGCGCCGCTAGCGGCAGGCATGGGATCAGCGGAACGCCTGGTCGTACACAAGCTGAACGTGAAAGCGACCGCGTCAGAAGGTGCCACGCCGCGAGAGACGCAAGGAAGCCCGTCTGGAGGAAGGGGCACGCCGGTTCTCAGCCAAAGCGAGCTGGAGCAGCTAGCAGAGCGGGCGCTGCGCGCAGAAGAGCACTTCTGCTGGCCGCAAGACATCGAGTGGGCGATAGAAGGCGGCCGCGTGTTCTTCCTTCAAGCACGCCCTGTCACCACTCTGGAACCACATCGCCGCGATAGCCAGTACGAACCAATGGTGTTCGAGCTGCACGAAGCGGAGGAAGTTCCTCCGGAAGCATTGGGCGCTCACAGGCGCAGACTTGGTCGGTGGAAGGTCAAGAAGATCCCTTTCTACAAGGCGTGCCGCAGGGCCGGCATAAAAGCGTGCCGGTGGATCTTCCTGCGCGTCTCCACCCATACCTTTGACGCGGTCGACTGGAATGCTCTTCTCGGCATGCTCGAGGCGCCCAGCGTGTACGTGGGCATTAACGAGACGGTGATGGACCTCCAGGTCCCCACGTCGCAACTCAAGCGGAAGCTGCTCGAGGTCGCCAGCGTGTATCAAGAGGACGCCGTGACTGTCTATCTTAGGGAGAGCTTTCCGACTGAGGTCGCCATTCTATCCCAGGTGACCCCGGATGGCGCCGTCTATCTCGAGGCGGCCCCCGGCTTTCTCTCAGGAATCAACGCAGGCATCGTCACTCCCGAATCTTGTCTCATAAGTCCCGACAACCTTTGCGCGGGCAGGTCTCCTGATAGACCTGCGAACCAGCAGTGGAAAGGCGCGTCCTGCCGATTCATCGGGCCGCCTGACCTCGAGACGATAGCCGAAGGCACTCTCGCTCTGCAGCGAGAACTCGGGGACATCGTGGTCGAGTGGTGGAAGTGGAACGACAAGCTGTACGCGAACGACGTCTCTCTTGTATGGTCCAAGCTTCCTTGCGCTCCCGACGGGGCGAGCGGAGCGCTCGAGACTTCATTCATCCCGATTTCCCCCGGTTCATTCGAGGGCCCGCTTGTCAGGTTGGAGGACTTCGATGAGTACCTCACGGCATACATGAGTCACGGCCGCGGCATCAGCGTTATGGGCCGCAATCCAGACATAGACAACCTAGACTTCGTCGCATCTCTACGCGCTCGATTGAGAGGAGCCGCGTCAGGGCCTATAAAGCCCGTTGTCTGGGCGGAGAAGCCGCTTCTCTTCCTGGCGCCGTTGGTGTCGGAGGTCTCCGGGTTCGTGTTCCGCAATGCAAGCCTGCTATGTCACCTAAGCATAATCCTACGAGAGCAGCGTGTGCCGGCCGTCAGCACGGGAGGGCGAGACCTCTCCCTCAAGAACGGCGAGTGGTTCAGGTACAGCGGTGAATCGTAGGCATCAACATGATCGAGGACGGATGCTCGATGGACATTCTGCTCGTGAACGCGATCTTCGGAAAGAAGCGTCTATCGGAGCCGATGGGCTTGTGCTACCTAGCAGCTGTGTTGCGCGCGAACGGCTACCGGAACGTCACCATCCTGGAGCCGCGCATACTGGACATGTCCGTTGATGACGTGGTCCAAAGAGTCCTCTCGGTCGACCCGGACGTGTTGGGGATCTCCACGTTCTCATTCCAAAAGGGCCATGTCTTCGACCTCGTGCGCCGGTCCAGGCAAAGAGGGTTCCGGGGAGTGATCGTGCTGGGCGGCCTCGGCGCGACACTCTGCCACGAAGTGTACCTGAGGGAATGTCCGGAAATAGACTCTATCGTTTGTGGGGAAGGGGAACTCACGTTCCTAGACATGGTCCGGGCTCTCTCATCAGGCAGCCAGGATTGGAAGACGCTCAAAGGCGTGGCGTGGCGCGACGAAGCGGGGCAGGTTCACTACAACAGAGGCAGAGAGCGTATCAGAAACCTCGACGAGCTTCCATTCATGGCTCGGGACGTTCTCGAACAGAACATCTCGCTCCTGGGCAGGGAAAGGGTCACGGCGTGTGTAATGGGGGGGCGCGGCTGCTATAACAACTGCTCTTTCTGTTGGATATCAAACGCTCTCGACATGCAGGAGGGACTGCGCTACCGCCAGAGGTCTGTGAGGAACATCGTGGACGAGATCCAAATGATTGTGGAGACGTACGGTGTCACCGATTTCTCTTTCGAAGACGATAACTTCATACTGCCGGGGGCTGCAGGGATAGAGCGAGCCCGCGAGTTCCGCGACGAGGTCAAGAAGCGCGGCCTAAAGATCACCTTCTTCTTCCAAACGCGGCCCGATACCGTCACGCGTGAAGCCATCTCTCTGTTCAAGGAAGCGGGCCTTGCCAAGTTGTTCATCGGCATCGAAGCGATTACCGAAGAGGACCTGGCGCTTTACAAGAAGTGTTGCACCCCTCAGCAGCTCGAAGAGTGTCTCGCCATTCTGAGGGACCTTGACTACCTGCCAGACGTGGAGCGCGAGCACAGAGGGCGTGTGCGCTTCGGGTACATAGCATTTCACCCGCTTACGACCGTCAAGAGCCTCAGGCAGTCCCTGGAGTTCTTCCAGAGACATCGACTGACGCCCAAACGCCTGCTGACAAAGATCAACCTGTACGATGGAGACATGGACATCGCGAGGGCGTTCGCGGAGAAGGGCGCCGCCGTGGAGGGCGGCACGTACCAGTTCAAGGATCCGATGGTTGGGAAGATCTATGAGTGCTTCTCAGAGTATTGCGGTAAGGTGTTTGAATATCGAGAGGCAATCAGAAGCATCGAGAAACACCTCGCACGGTTGGGTGCGAGTAGGTCGGACTACGAAGATCTTTGTGCCGACCGCCGCAGGCTCGATGACATGGCGCTCGGTTTCCTTGGCGGACTTCTCTCGATAGCGGAAGAGTCCGGCGACATGGAAGAAAGACGTGCCCGGCTCGATCGGCTCCTCGCAGAGGAACTCGAGCGTTTCGACTGCTATGCCAGGGAAACCAACCTGAGCGGCAGGATACAGGAATGCGCCGCCAAGCACGGTGCCACTTCGGGAATGCACGACATGTACTGGTGACGACTCCAGGGGATCGCTCCGTTGCGCTCTGGTCACAGAGATTCACGTGGCGACTGGGTGGGAGCAAAAGTGGGCAACAGCAGGGGAATGATAGCCATCGTGACAGAAGAGGTGGCCGACTTCGTGCACCGGCCGGCCGATTACGACCTGACCCTGGTGCGCAGGCTGTACAAGCTCGATAACGACGTGGAAGTAGTCGGGTTCGTGGGAAACCGACGGGGGAAGGAGTTTGTGTACTTTCCCGCGCTTGGCATGAACGACCGCCTGGACGCTGTCTCGGCGCCCGTCGCTCTCTTTGGCATCTTTGAAACCGAGCCTCCGGCGGCTCTCGTTCTCGTGGCGAAGGTCGGAGGGATCAACCCGTTGCTCTGCGTCGGCGATATCGTGATCCCGCAGGACTTCGCCGATTTCACGAGCCGCCGTCACCGCAGCTACCTGCAACACGTCAACCCGCGAGTCTCCGTCCATTACAGTCTGAGGCGCCCCATATGTCGCAAGCTGGCAGCGAACCTCTTCGCCGAGATCAGCTCATCCGCAAGGGAGGAATTCCGGTGCAACACGTTTCTCGCCGGGACGTACGTCTGCACGGAAGGCCCCGGGTTTGAGACGAGGAGCGAGATCGTCGCCTTTTCCCGGATGGGCTTCGACTGCGTGGGACACACCCTCGCCCCCATGGTGTATTACGCTCGGGAGCTCGGCCTGTGCTTTGCCGCCGTCTGTCTAGTATCCAACGCCGCGGAAGGACTGGCGTCTGGCTCGGAAGCAGGTGGTAGCGCTTGGCATCTGTCGCGGGCTGAGCTGTCCAGCCGCATCGTCCGTCTTGTCTTGCTCGCGGCTGACGCGGCTCTCCCCACGGGCTGCGACGACTGCTCCAGCGACGAGCTGTGGTTCAGGCGCCCGACGGAGAGAAGCCGCCTCTTTGACTGCGGAGCTCGGTAGAGCCTTCGGCTATCCCGCCATCCGCGACCGCAAACATGGAGTGGTGACAGGGTGAGCAGCCGCCCGTTGTGCCTGAAAGACGGTTGGATCGTGACACAGGACCCTCGGCGAAGCACGTTCAAGGGCTCCGTCCTGATCGAGTCCGGCAGAATCACAAGAATACTCACGTCCGACCAGGGGTTGACATGCAATGAGATCCCAGCTGACTCGGAGACGCTCGACATTGAAGGCGCCGTATTGGTGCCCGCCTTAATCAACGGCCACTACCATCTCGGCGAGACCATCTTCCGGTCGAAGGCAGACGGCCTGGACCTGGCCGCGTACCTCGATCTCAGCCACAACAGCTACCTGGATAGCAGGTGGTATGAGCACAGGCAGCGCATTCACTCGCTGTCGGCACATATCGCCCTGCTAGAGGCGGCCCGGCAGGGCGTGGGTACGGTGTGCGTGTCACGCGGGTGGGAAGAGGTCCGCGCGCTGGGTCTCTGTTCCGTAAGCTGCTATCCTGTGATTCGCGTAAGAAAGCTCGAGGACTTGTACGCGTCTTTCGACGCCGATTTCGCCCGCATCTACGAGCGGTATCACTCCCAACAGGTGAGAGTGGGAATCTTCGTCCAGAGCCTCTCCACCGTAGATGACGAAAAGCTCCTGGCGATCAGCGGGTGGCTTAGGGAGAAGAACGACGTGATGCTGGTGATCCACGTCTCGGAAACCAGAAGTGAGGTCGAGAAGCTCCGGTCAGAGCGCGGGATGAGCCCATTTCAGCTGCTTGATCGGTTGGGCCTGCTCGGCCCCAGAACGGTGTGCGTTCACTGCGTGCACGTTGACGAACGGGACCTCGACCTGATTGCAGAGCGAAAACCCGGGTTGGTGCTGTGCCCGGTGGCCAACCTCAAGCTCGGCGACGGGATCCCTCCGGTCCGCCTCCTGACCGAGACAGGCGCGCCCGTCGCCGCCGGGACAGACGGCCTCGCTACCAACAACTCCGCAAGCGTTCTCGAGAGCGCCAAACTCTGCGCCCTCCTGGGCAGGCTCAGCGCCCAGCGGGCATTCGACTTGGTCACCACGGGTGCCGCGGACGTGCTGAAGCTGCCTCGCCAAGGTCGGATCGAGGTGGGCGCAGAAGCAAGTGTCGCGGTCTTCAGACCGTATCGCTCGTCGGCACAGCCCTGGAGTGCGTCGAACATCCTGAGCCACCTCGTCTTCAATTTCGCCGGGTTCCTCCTCGAAACGCTGATCGTCCAAGGTCGCAAGGTCATATGGCGGGGAGAGATGGTCGCCGCCGACGAAGGGCGTCTGGTGGCCCAGTTCCAGGCTATGCAGGCGGAAATGGAGCGGGCGGAAACGGAGGATGTATAGTGTGATGCTTGACAACCGTCCGGACATCGGAAACGCGAACCGCGCCTACTATGACGCCGTCAGCTGCTGCTACGATGCCAAACACGGCATCTCCTCCGTTGACATGGGTTGGTTCATCGAAGATGTCAAGAGGCTGCTTGGAGAGATGCCTGCGGGCGTCAAGGTCCTTGATTGCGGAGCCGGCACCGGACGCTGCGCCATCAAGTTTGCAAAGGCTGGCAACGAGGTCCTTGCCATCGATGTTAGTGGCAGGATCCTGGATAGGTGTCGAATGAACGCTTCCCTTGAAGGCGTTCGCGTATCTACGCTCGAGGCCGACTGCTGCAGGATCCCTTTGCCTTCCGGGACCTTCGATATAGTGGCGTTCTGCGCGGCGCTCCACCACATACAAGACGTCAAACAGGCGCTTGCGGAGGCCGGCCGCCTCCTCAAGCCGGGGGGACGCTTGCTACTGATGGCTGAACCCAAGGCATCCGTGATCCGTCCGGCTTGGATGAGAAGAATCAAGGATAGACTATCCGACGCGTACGATCGCTCCGTTTGCGGGCAAGTCGAGCTGGAAGCCAACCCTGACGTGCATATCTTCATGGTGCGGGAACTTCGGAGTCTTCTGAAAGCCTTGGGGTTTGGAAGCATAAGGGTATGGGAGTTCTTCTGTTTGACATCGATATACCGGGACCTCGTCTACTACAGAATACGCGACAATCGGGTGCGATCCAAACTGTACTGGTGGCTATACTGGATTGACAGGCGTGCCCTTGGGTTCCTGCCCAGCGCGTGCAAGGCTCTGTTCCATCTCGCCGCTGTGAAAGAAGGTGCGAGCGAATGCGGGGGCGTCTAGTCGCGGTCTGTGGTATGATAGGGACCGGCAAGAGCACCCTCATTTCAGGGCTTTCGAGGTTGGACCCTTCGGTCGTCACCGTCGCCCAGCCGCCGGAGAGATGGAAGGAAGACCCGAGGGTCCTCGACATGCTGCGAGAGAACCCGTCCGGGAGATTCTGCGGGCCCGGCGAGATAGCGTTCGCTGTCCAACTGAGGCTCAAGCAGCAAGAGGAGGAGATCGTCCCTGCCCTCTTGCAGGGCAGGGACGTCATTTGCCACCGGTACTTCTACTGCCTCGCGGCGTATTACATGTGCTTCGCTCCGGCCTTTCTGCGACTTGCTTACGAAGAGGCATCCGGAATCATCGAACCAGACCTGACCATAGTCCTCGATGCCGAACCTTCTCACGTCCTTGCTCGGCATCTCGCCCGGCGCAAGGAGGTCTTCCCGTATCAGCTGGACCTTCAGACGACGGTTCGCACGAGACAAGCCTATTTGTCCCTGGCAAGGGAGCACGGGTTCATGACAATCGACTCAACGAAGGAACCTCCAGAGGAGGTGCTGCGCAAAGCCCGTCAATCGATAGAGCGGCTTCCTGAAAAGGAGACGCTCACGGGGCGTTTCAAGCACGTCTCTCTGCCCCAGGGTCTTGCGCAACCTACGCAAGACCTCGGGCTCAAATAGGGACCGAATGGCAAATGGAAGCGCGGCCCCTATATGAGTCTCTCCAGGGCCGTCAGCGCCTGTTCCTCGTCGGGCTCCGATCCGAACACCGCCACCGACGCGTTGACGGGAACCAGCAGCTCTTCCATGGTTCTCCTCATGTCCTCGATATCCAGCGAAGAGAGCTCCCTGGCGGTCTCCGCGGGGCTTCTGCCCGTCCCGAAGAGAGTTTCGAAGCGAGCGACATGGCTCACGGCAAAGTAGATCTCATCCGACTCCATCGCGAACCAGCCGAGATAGCGTCTCCTTGCGCGCTCGAGCGCATCCCGAGGAAGGCTCTTGACTCTCTTCAGCGCCGTGGCCAATAGTTGCATGGCTCTCGAGGCGTCCCGCGTCGCGACCGTGATGGTGAGAAGGCCCGCCTGCGAGAGCGGCTCGTAGTCAGCGGCGATTGAGTAAGCAACCCCGGTCTCCTCACGGAGTGCCTGGTAGAGGTGAGACGATATGCCGTCTCCGAGCAACGATGCGATGACGGGATACCAGACGCTCGAGCCAGAGACGGGCGCAGGGGTGACGAACGCCAGACGTAGGTAGCCCGGAGTTCTGTCCTCCTCCCGGGCAATATACCGCGGCCCCTCAAAGCACGACGGCCCGCAAGACTCAGACGCTTGCTCATGCGCAGCAACCGGCCTCGTCGCATGTCCCAAGCTCGTCCCGGCGTCCAGTCCTCGAGCCACGCCGCAACGCTCGCGCAAGCACTCCTGTACTTCGTCATGTCGAACGTCTCCGCCAACGACCAAGACCATCCTGTCTAGCTGGTAGTGCGTGGCGTGGTACTCTACAACGTCCGCGTGCGAGACGGCGCGCACCGCCTCCACGCTCCCATAGGGCGGCTGAGCGTATGAAGTGCCCGGCCAGACGCTCTGATAAACAAGGCCGTCCACGACGGCTTCGGGATCATCCTGGAGTTCCGAGATCTCCTCGATGATCACCTCCTTCTCCTTTTCCACATCCTCGGGTAGCAGGAGGGGCTCCCTCACGAAGTCCCACAACACGTCGATGGCGCTTGGTAGATGACCCACGGGCACGTTGACCCAGTACGAGACGAACTCGCGCGCGGTCACCGCGTCCATTTGGCCGCCGAGCCCTTCGATGTCCCGACCAAGCTCCTTACCTGCCGGTCTGCGTCGAGTGCCCCGAAACAGCATGTGCTCGGTGAAGTGTGCCAGGCCGTTCTTGCCGGGAGCCTCGTAACGACTGCCCGCTCTTGCTCGCAGATTCACGGCAATGGCAGTTCGCCCCGGGCACTCCAGGGTGATCACGCGAAGACCGCTCGGCAGGACTGCTTTGTTCATACGCCCGAGTCCTCCAATCGCCTGAAGTCAGAGAACAACATGCTGAAGAGAAAGGCATCCCAGTATCGCCCGTACCGGAAGACATACTCCCGGAGGGTGCCGTCAAGTCGAAACCCCATCCTTTCGTTTATCCTGATCATGGTCTTGTTGAACTCAAATACGATGCTCTGAAGACGGTTGAGGTTCATTTCCTCAAAGCAGAACCTGATGAGCGTGCGCCTGGCATCGGAACCCAATCCACGTCCTCGGTTCTCTTTATCGCCGATCACCGTGCCCGCCAGGTTTGCCCTCCGGTTCTTCCAGTCTATCTCGTCCAACTCCAGGAAGCCAACCTTCTTCCCTGTCGAGAGGTCTTCGATCATCAACAGCAGCGTATCCTCGCGTGACAGCTTCTCGTCGAAATGCTTGCGCACAGCTTCCTCATTCGTGGGATAAGCCACGGAAGTGAGCGCGGGTTCCACTACGTCCGGCTGGTTTAGCCACCCGGCAAGCAATGCGTAGTCGGATTCGACGAGCGGGACCAAACGCGACTTATCGCCGACGAGCATGCCAGGTCTCCTCCTGAAATGCACTAAAGTTCTCGATGCTACACTATCCCGCTTCACGTACCGGGTCACGAGAACTCCACGCCGTGGCGTCGCGCCCGGGAGAGTTGCAGCGAGAAGAGAGCGACCCCGGCCAACACGTACGCGGCGGCCACGCCCGCCTCTGCCAACAGGTGCGGCAGGACATCTACATAAGAGGCCCCGGCCGCAATTGCCCGAAAGGCAAGTAGGCCGTTGGTAAGAGGCAGGCACCTGCCGACGGCGGCCAAGGGCTTGGGTAGGGCCTCCAAGGGCACGTTCACGCCTGCCAGAACCATCAGAAGGCTGCTTGCGGCGTTTGCAAGGACAACCTCCACTCTCGTCGTAAACGATACACACGCGACAGCCAGCGCAAGGCCCGCTACCGACAAGGAGATCAACGGCAGCACGGGCAAGGCGCGCAACGCGCCGATCAACACAGATACCGGAACGCCAGACAGTGGTCCGATGAGGAAGAGCACAGTGAGGGTCGTCACGATGCCCTCGACGAACGATGCGCCCTCCCGTCCCAGGATCGACAGGACCTTGTTCGCGGGCGTGACCATCATGAGCGTCAGGTTGCCGCTCGTACGCTCAATATAGACCATGTTTGAGATGGGGACCATGATCGCGACGGCGACCGCCTGTACGGCGTTGCCGACAAGTGCGAATTGCCCGAGAGCCGGCCCGCCCGCGTACGTTGCCGCCAACATGAAGAAAGCCACTCTCATAAGCAACTGCGGGATCTCCGTGCTGAGATAGAAGCCTAGAGGCGTGTCCACGAGGAACATCTTGAACGAGATTCTCACGCTGGCAACGAAAGGCCGCAAAGACCTCACCATTCGGCTAACCGTCCTTCGGATCGGATTCTATCGAGGACCACTCTGTATGAGTAGTACGCCAGGCATACATATGCCCAGGTCAGAACCACAAGGCTTGCGACGATCGTTGCGCGGCTCGTGCCTCCAGCAAGCCCAAAGGCGGCCCTCAAGCCCACGAGCCCCCATGTGGGAGCCAGGA
This sequence comes from Bacillota bacterium, assembly GCA_024653485.1. Classification (NCBI taxonomy): domain Bacteria; kingdom Bacillati; phylum Bacillota; species Bacillota bacterium. The sequence goes on from JANLFY010000006.1 coordinate 117,910, forward strand.
TGTAGCTGATTGCCCTCAGGCCGACGGGAAGACGAGAAACCGGGAACATCACACCCGAGATGATATAGGCCGGCCAGTTCATCAAGCCCACCACACGCAACGCCTGTCGAAACCACACGAAGGCGCAACCGGCCACGAGACCCAAGGCTGTGACGGCCACCACCGTCATTACGAGACTGGCAAGGAGGAGCGTCCAGTCAACAACGGGCATGGCCCGCGGAGCGACACTTGCGGCAAGGAGAAGGGCGGTCAAGACCGAGCAAGCGGAGATCGTGGAATTGGCCAGGCTTCTCCCGAGAAGGATCCACATCGCGTCGGTAGGGCTAGCCACTAAGAACAGGAGTGTGCCGTCGCGCCGTTCGCGCTCGACGATCATGCCCGAGCTGAAGAGGTTCGCGTTCCAGATGCCGATTATGCCCGCGCCGATGACGGAGCCGGGGACCAGATCTTCGCGGCCCGCATGCCTGAACAGGAGGACGCTGAGCGCCATGAAGAACACGGGTTGTCCAACCATGATGTAGAAGTAGTGCGGACGTAGGACGAATTCCTGCACTTGACAACGGTACGCCGTCCTCATCACCCTAACGAGGCTTCGCACACTCATGTCTTCAGCGCATCTCCTCCCACGATTTTCACGTACGCATCTTCGAGACTTGGCTCCTTCACCCTGAAGACCAAGACCTCCGCTCCGGAGATCGCTCTCAATATGCTGTCGATCCTGTTCCTGATGTTGACCCCGTGAATGACCAGAGTATGTATGTCGCCGTTGGGGTCGCCGCTTTGTTCCACGACGATCTCAACGCCCGGCTCTCGCCTCAATCTCTCCAGGTGGTCCTGGGTAACCTGCCTGGCCTGGACTTCCGCCGTACATCCTCCCAGAACGACTTCCTTCAACTCCTCGGGCGAGGCGACCTTCAGGACCGTGCCCCGATGCAGGATGGCGATGCGCTGGCAGAGCTCTTCCGCCTCGTACATGTAGTGGGTGGTCAGCAGGATCGTCTTCCCCCTGGAGCGGAGCTCCTTGAGGAGACTCCTCACGGCGCGGGCAGCCACGGGATCAAGACCGATGGTGGGCTCGTCCATGATGATGAACTCCGGATCCGCGATCAGGCTGCGGGCGATGTGTAGCCGCTGCTTCATTCCACGAGAGTATGTCTCCACGAGATCGTGGGCCCGTTCTTCGAGTCCGACCATTTCCAAGAGCTCCTGTGCACGTCTTCTCGCAACCGACGGGGGCACGTGGTAGAGATCGGAGAAGTAGAGCAGGTTATCCCAGGCGCTGAGCCTCCAGTACAGCCCCCTCTCGCCGCCGAGAACGAGGCCTATTCGCGGCCTGATCCTCTTATACTCGGTCGCGACGTTATGACCGAGCACAAAGGCCGTGCCCGCGCTGGGCAATAGGAGCGTGGAGAGCACTTTCGTGAAGGTGGTCTTCCCAGCCCCGTTCGGTCCGAGCAGGCCGAACAACTCCCCCTTCTCTACCGTCAGGTTGACGTTCTTCAGCGCCTGGACCTCCGCCGGTTGCCCAGATGCGATCCGCCCCGTGCGGCGATAGGTACGGCAGAGATCGCGAGTCACTACGACAGACACTTTCCACCACTTCCCTTTGCCTCATGGAAGCGCTCAGTAATGCCCTAAGGGTCCGGGGAAAGCCTGTGGAGCACGGTGCTCTCCTGGTTCCCTACTTCTTCTTGCTGTTCTTCTTGGTCTTTGCGACTTTGAGGCAGGCTCTTATTGCCATCGGCCTCACCCCCTTCGTAGAGGCCTACGGTGCGGCTTTCCCCGGTACCCTGAAGGATGTCGCGAACGACCGAAAGAGCGTCGGCTACCTCCTCCATGAACGTGTCTGTCACTATCAAGCTGGGTCCGGCGAGGTAAACGTTCTCCACGGAAACGAGCATCTCGACACGACCTCTCGAGATACCCACAAACCCCTCTTCGAACATCGGGTGAACGCGAAACCCGTATGCCGGAGCATTCCTGCACAGCCTCTTGAGCGGCTCAAGCGTGTCGAGGGCGTCAAGATCGCGCCCGTCCTCGCGGGTGCTAGGTGAAGCCATTGTCGCAAGAAAGACCAGAGTGCCCGCGGACAACGGTGCGACGTACGAACGCCTTCGTTCCAGATTGAACCAGAATCTCAGCCAAAAGTCTGATGCCGTTTTGTACTGCAGCTCCTTCTTGGCAAAGAACCATACGTCCGCAAGGACTTCATCCAGAGCGCGACGGACCCCTCCTCGCGGCGCCAGGTACTGCCAGACCCAAAATGGCCCGACGCCGATCTCGCGCGCGATGTGCCTTGGCTTCCTGTATTGGTGTAACAGAACTCTCCTCGCAAGCCATGAAGTCGTTCCACGGGGAAACGCTCGAGGAAGCGAGAGCCCATACAGCCTTGATACCTTTCGCGCTAAGAAGTCGTAGAGCACGGTCATCCGAAGGAGCCGGACGTGACGCATGATGTAGTCCCAGTCCAGGCCGTCCTCGTAGGTCCTGACGATGAGGCAGACATCGTTCACGTCCTTCTGTATCACATATCCGTGCTGGTGGGCATGGGCCAATGTTACCAGCAAGGCGTTCTCGGGCGAGGGAACGTAGAAGCCGCTATCGATTCGGCGAGCGTGGTCCCAAAACCAGCTTGGTTCGAGGTAACCGTGGCGAATCCCCACGGGCATGGATGGCCAGTGTATGTCCAGGCACACCCGATGGCGACCCTGGACTTGTTTCTCAAGAGTGATCGAGCCCGCGACCACATGGCCGTCGCCATCGATGGAGCGTCTCAACTGAATCCAGGGAGCCACGCGCCCCGGAACGTACCCCGCCCTAGAGAGGCGCCGGACCATTTCCCATGCAGTCTTCGTGTTCGGGGCGACCACATCGATGTCGTTTTGCGCCCGCAAACAGGTGTCGGGAACCAAGTACCAAAGACTAGTTCCCTTCACCAACATCACCCTGAGTCCCGCGAGGAGCGGGGATATGGCCTCGAGCTCCGCCCGAAGCTCTCTTGCCCGCCGGCCTGCCTCGAGCCCATCTCCGCATTCCCGCTCGAGAGCGCTCGCAAGGTCGCTCATGCGCGGGTCCCCGAGGCCGTTGATATTGCCGTAGGCGATGGGAGCAACCTTGTTGGCATCAAGCCAAGACACGGCAAACTTCGACCTACCTAGGATCGACTCAGTGTGCGCGCGAACCCACGCTCGGGCCTGCGTCGCGGCGGGTGAATCAAGGTCAACTCGGGCGAGGGTTTCGAGGATGTCGACCAGTGACATTGAGATGGGCCCCCTCACGTGCCCAGGATGATGGTACAGAGATACCCGGCGTGCACAAAGTCGTCGGCCGGAGCGGTGCGGAATCTCAAGCCCGGATCGTCCCCGCGGATCAAGGCGCAGTATGGGTCGGGCTCGTCAATGCTGTGGTAGAAGCGTCTTGCCGCACACCCGGCCTTGCACAATGTCAAGGCGTCACACTCCCGGCACGCGCGTGGGATACGCGTGATGCCCGTCCTCACGAACGCCTCTGTCAGGCTGAACTGGGGATCTTCAAGCGCCTTAACGGTAATGCCAACGGAAGGCCAGTACACGCATGGCACAATCTGGCCGTCCGGTCTTATCCGAAGACTCTTGGTGCCACAGCGCCCGTCTTGATGCGGAGAGGGAATGCCCGTGACCGCGTTGACCACGCCTTCGCTGAGGGCGACCACGGTCCCCTCCAGAAAGAGATTCCTTACTCCCAGCCAAAACTCGTCGTATGTCAGAGAGAACCTATCGGTCCGCACGGGTTTGTATACGTTTATCCGTAGATTGACACCATAACGGTCAAGCAACGGGAAGAACCCGGGCAGTGCCTGGTAATTGGTGTTCATCATGCACGCGACGATGCTGGTTTTCACCCCAGCAGCCAGGCACCGCTCTACCGCCCTTATGGCAGCGTCAAACGCGCCTGGCCCTCGGAACTCGTCGTGCCCTCTCCGCGTGGGGAAGTCGATCGATATGTCAATGTCGTGGAAGTAGCGTAAGCGTCTCTCGTCTAGCGCGTTAACGGAGTACCCGTTTGAGGTAAGGCTCATCTTCATGGAGCTATCGTGAAGATAGTCCAGAATGCCACCGATGTTGGGATGAAGCCCGTTTTCGCCCGTGCCCAGGTTCAACGCAGCTATTGGCAGAGCCTCGACGATCTTTCGGACATCTTCCAGTGCGAGACTGCTGGGTGTCTCGCCCCTTGAGTAACAGTGCTCGCACCCGAGGTTACACCTGCTGGTCAAGCCAATGCCCACAGACCACCCATCTGCCTTTGTGCCTGCATGCGCACTGGTGCAATGGCCGCCCATGGTCCATGCTCCTCTCTTCTTTCTTCTCGGGCCGCAAACCAGCTCTGCCTTGGTAGCTGGTTCCAGTAGTCGCACACCGCCCCAGCGGCGCTTGCTTGTGTCGCGGCTTCGCTCCGTCCGCCAGCCGGCGTGACGACTAGCGCTACGAGGCTGTGCGCCCGATTCCGGGGCAGCCTGCCGAAGAGCACTTGAAGGAGCTGAAGCTCAGCGGGCGTTAGTGACTTCGCCGTCTTGGGGTCGGCCGCACGTGGCTTGATTGGGAAGAAAGTGGCAATGGTGGTGCGATAGTGCCCGATCTCATGGGCTTTGGATGAGCAGAAACTTTGTGTGATTGGAAGGCGACAGAGAGCGTCCCGGGTACATCCGGAAGCTAGCTCTCGGCCCTATTTGGCATTTCCTATTCGCCGGGGAATCCAAGAGTCCTGCAGACTCATAGACAGAATCTACAGAATCTCATTTCACCTCCTTTCGTTTCTTCGTTTCATTTCCCATGCTCAACGCCAGATTCACGACCCATCGAGAGTTCGCAGGACAGAACACGAATCGGCCTTCCTCGCCTGCGTTGCAAGCGCTCGAGCTTTTCGGAACGAGCCTCACATGGTCGGAGGCTTCCGGCCCGGATGGGTGTGGAGGGCACGAGCTAATCCGGCCATCCCAGCCCATCTCCGCGACCGTGTCTCCAGTGGACGGGACTTCGAGCCTCCCATCGACAGGGCATTGACATGGGTGCCTCGCAGTAATACACTTCTGGTAAGGAGCGCTCTTTCTTACATATCGACTTGACAGCCTGAGCATATGGAATTCGGCCAGCCTCGGGAGCCAGACTCCGGGCGAGCCGCGCCGCAAGCGCGCCGCCGCTCTGGAAAGGTAACACCGGAAGCCCAGGCGAGGACCTACGCCCTGAAAAGTGGCGCAACGCTATGGCCGTCCACTTGGGTCTCCCACACGACCAAAGGCCGGCAGTGGCCTCGAGGAGCCGTTCTGAACCGGGTGGCTCAGCGGAAGAGGTGCAGAATGTATAGGGCTAAGGTTACGTCCAAGGGGCAAGTCACGATCCCCATGGCAGTCCGAGAGAAGCTCGGGCTGAGGCCGGGCGATATGCTCGAGATTCGCGAGACGGCAGATGGGTACGTGATAAGGAAATGTGTGAGAGTGTCGCCTTTCGATCGGTACGTAGGGTTCCTGCGCAGCAAGGCGGGCCACACCAGCGATGGGATAGTCGAGGAAATGAGGGGTCCGAGTGATTAGCGCTGTGGACACCAACGTCTTGCTGGATATACTGGTTCCGAACACACCTCACAGCGAGGCGTCAAAGGCCCTCCTCGACCAGGCGTACGCTGAGGGTTCCCTGATAATCTGCGAGGTTGTCTACACCGAACTGCTCTGCCAATTCGAAACGTCTCATGACGTGAACGTGTTCCTCTCGGATACCGGCATACGCCTTGTGACTTCCGGCCGAGAGGCCCTCCAAGTGGCCGCCCTTGCCTGGAAAGACTATGTTTCCAGGCGTACCGGCCAACTTCAGTGTGCAAGGTGTGGGAGGTTTCAGGAAATCACCTGCGTTCAATGCGGTGCTGCTATCACGTCACGACAGCGCATAATCACTGACTTCCTCATCGGCGGGCATGCTCTCACGTGCGCAGACCGCCTGCTGTCAAGAGACAGAGGATTCTACAAGACGTACTTTCCATCTCTTAAGGTCAAGGCCAAACCCGGCCCAGAGTGACTTGCTTCCACGCTCCAGCGCGCAATGGGCCTGTCAAGGCTTGATGCCCGGAAGCACGAATGGCACTTTGGCCGTAACAAGGCGAGGTTTCGTGAGAACCTCGGCGTGAACGTTGTACTCGCCGGGCGCGACCGGAGCGCCGGTCGAATCCCTGCCGTCCCAGACAACCGAGTATACGGCTAGCTCCCCCGGGGCTATCTTTCGCTCGGTGAGCATCATGGTGGCCGCCTTGCCCGACGACCAGCGCCATACCTCGGTGCCGTCCTTCGCCGTCACCACGAAGTCGAACTGCATCCCGCTTGAGAACTGCAGACGGATGGGATCCTCGCCCGTATTGAAGGCAGCGATGGTGAACACCTGCAGCTCACGGCCGTCGACTCGGGCGTCACTTGCGCCCACCTGGATCTTGAGGTTCTCGAAGGCCCTTGCAGAGCAGCCGGAAAAGATCGCCGACATCAGCACGATCATCACCACGCCCGTGATCCATCGAATGCCTCGCGGTCTCAGCGTTCGCAACACGGAAATCACCTTCCCTTTGCTCCGGCGGAGTCAGTGCCGGCGGGGCTCCTGGGTGTAAGGCGCGCCGGGCGCACGCCGCCGTCCGCGCCAGCCTCACCTTCTGCGGCGTCCGCGCCGGCCGCGCCGGCCCTCGATAGTGGCGCCGAGCCAACGTTGATCCGCACGCGCAGGTCCACGCCGGTGACCGAGTCGCCGTTCGATGTGATCCTGCCCGGGGTGCGTCCGTAGTAATCGCCTTCATCGATCATCCCGTTGTGGTTGACGTCGATCCAGCCATACAGGTACCAGGATCCCGCCTCGACGTCCCTCACCTCGTACAACCCGCCCGGGGCAGGGTTCGCCACGGCGCTGTGGTACGTGAGCGTGGTTCCGTCGTCCTCGCCCGCAAAGACCTTCATCGTCGTCACCGACGAGCCGGTTACCGCGGCGTGGGCGTTGACCAAACCCCAACCGTGCTCACTGTCCTGCCCGGGGAATCCGAGGTCCATGGCTGTCTCACGAAGAGCATTCGCCACCGCGGCTGGTCCCCTGACCCCCGAGGCGATCATGAGGGCTGCAAGGCCCGCCACGTGCGGCGTGGCCATCGATGTCCCCGAGGCGTTCGCGAAAGAGTTGGTCGGCCAGGCGCTCAGGATATCCGCCCCTGGGGCGACCACGTCCACTTTGCTACCGTAGTTGCTCCACTCGGCTCGGACGAGGTCCGGGCCCACGGCGCCGACGGCGATGACTCTGGGATCGCGGCCGGGGTACGCAACCCACGGCTCCCCGTCGTTGCCGGCCGCCGCCACCATAGTCACGCCCCTATTGTACGCGTACTGGATGGCCTGATCCATGAACGGGTCCTCGCCCGAGCTCGCATCGCCGATCTGGAAGCTCATGTTTACCACGCTGGCTCCGTGGTCCGCGGCGTAACGCAAGGCCTCGATGATCATGGAGAGATCGAGGTAGCCCGAGCCTGAATCGTCAGTGGCCTTGAGCGGCATGATACGCACGTTCCAATTGATGCCTGCCATGCCGAGACCGTTGTTGGTCACCGCGCCTATGATCCCGGCTACGTGGGTTCCGTGGCCATTGATATCCCGCACGTATGTGCTGCGATTGTAAAAGTCGTACCCGGTGGTCATGTGGCTGGCGAGGTCCGGGTGATCCGTCTGGACGCCCGTGTCTATCACAGCCACTATGACGGACGAGCTACCCGTGGTGAAGTCCCACGCGTACGGAAGGCTGATCGCTTCGGGCCCCCACTGCCTCGAGTAGTGCGGATCGTTCGGGACTCGACGCATGACCCGGGCGCTGCCGGACGCGGCTGCGGCTCCAACGCCAACGACCGCGGAAGCCTGGCCCACGCGCGCCGTATAGTTGGGCTGCGCGTGTTCCACGAGGGGATCCTCCTTGAACCTCTCGGCGGCTTGAGCGGGATCGATGCCACGCGGAACGTCGATCACGTATATGCCCGTGCCTTCGATGGCGCGCTTTATCGTGTAGCCGTGCCGCTCAGCCGCGGCGCGGATCTCGTCGGAGGTGGCGCCAGAACGAAAACTGGCGAGGAAGTCCGACGCCGAGTAGGACGGGCCTCCCGGCGCCGCAAGGGGCTGAGTCTTGACCGTCCCCTGTACCACAACGCCCGGTGTTCCAGCCGCCGATGCCGCGCGGGTTGAGTACGCATTCTCCATGACGACGTGCCCGAGAACCCTCCCGTATACTTTGGGAGGCTGTGTGCCGCCGCCCCCTCCGGGATCTGAAGGCGGGGATGGCGGCAGCGGAGACGTGCCGAAGCTCCCCGAGGAGCATCCGGCAAGCACCACTGCTATCAAGACCATCGTCGCGGCCGTTCGTCCAAGTCCGGGCGTCGCCGCCCACGAACGTGCCGAAGCATAGGCTTGTTTGAGCCAAGAGCGTGTTCCTTCGTTCATCGTCTTCCTCCTTCTACCCTGCCGTGGCAAGCCCGCCCGCCTCAGTAACTCGGCAACCCAACGTCATCACTGCCTACCTCGTCGTCACCGCCGACCTCCGTCGGGGCCGCCGTTGGAGAAGGCGACCGCTCCCGCGCCAGCAGCGAAAGTGAGTGTGGCGGGGGCGCCAAGATGCCGGAGATAGGCATGGACGACGCCCATACCTGGAAACCGGCAGCCACATTTCAATTAGCCGAAAGCCGCTCCATATCCTGCAAACAAGACCTGTAGCTGGGCAGGTAAGTGATGGCACGCATGGAGTACTATCCCGCAAACTTCCACGAACGCCCACGGACGACTGAGCGTCATACAACGGGACTCGTTTGTGGAACGAGTGTGGGACGACTGTGGGACGAGTGTGGGACGGGGAGGTTGCTCAAGAGGAGAAAGCATGCTGGTCGGTGTGTGAAGGAGACAGTGTCAGTGAGCGTTACGATGGACCAGCCCTTGAAGTCGACCGGCTCACACCCGAAACCGCCTACGGTCGCCTGACGATCGCCCACTCGCCGCCGAAATGAGAGACGAGGTCGCTCCAGGTAAGGCCGGCCGCAGTGAGGATCTCGGCTTCAAGGGCTTTCGTCGGGATGAAGGACGCTTTGAGGAGGTCCGCTATGTCGGCGCGTCGCCCCCGTAGGTCCGCAAACCGCTCGTCTACGGTCACGAGCCGGCGCGTGACGATCTTGTCTGCGTAGAAGACGACCTTTTCCTCCCAGTTTCGTGGGTATTCCTCAGCGCTGATGATTGAGTCGAGTATGTGCCGGGCCACTATCTCCGCCAGCTCTGCACGGCCTTCATCCCGTACGATCTCCGCGGACGCCTCCGCGTGGTTGCGTGCGCCTCGCCGCACGTGCAAGTGGGATTTCCCCACGTCGTGGAGGAGCGCTCCGCCCACGACCCGCTCGACGTCGACGGCCTCGCCGCGCTCCGCTAGTCGCGAAGCTATGAGCCTCGCCACTTCAGCCACCTTGATCGAGTGTTCGATGACGCCCTCGGGCAGCGCGTGGCGACGCAGGATCTCAATATACTCCTCGCGCCCGTCGCACCACTTCGCACCGCGCGCGTGCGGCACGGCTGCTTCGCCCGCCGCCGCGTCCGTCCTATTCGCCTCTCCCCGGTCAGCGTGACAGGCCTGAAATCCCGGTCTCACGTCCCGTCCGTCCCCTCTCGTCATCTCATCATCCTGTATAGCACTATCTTCTCCGCACACTCCCCGCACGCTCGCCATGGAGCATGGAGAACGAGCGATAGAAGTCCGCCGTGGGACCGCGAATCGAGCCCCCGCACGCCTCGCCGCGCTGGCGCGACGCGCGAAGCAAGCCTCGGCAATGGGCAACCTAAACAGAAGTATACCACAGGGCGCTCGCTCCGTGAGCCAACTCCGATCGCAGGCGGCAGATGCCAGGGCATCCGATGGCAATTGCAGCTCGCGGCACCAAACCGCCACGCAGCGAGGGCGTTCCAGCACATTGCGAGGGCTGTCTTCGTGACTTGGGGCGCGCGGTCCCTGAAAGAGGACCTCCTATGCCCCTCGCGTGCTGGCGACAATGCAAGGGAACGCGGCTCGGTTCATGCTTCGTTCACCTTGACAACGAAGCAGCACTTGCGTACGCTACTAATTGAAAACCATATTCATTTAGTGGAGCGGTGTTCATGATAGACTTGGAAATGCTCCAGCGGCAACTTAAGGCCCACGGACTCAAGCTGACCCGACAGCGGCGCGCGGTGCTCCGAGTAGTCACGACCACAAATGGGCGGCTCGACGCGGCAAAGGTATGCGAGGACGCCAAGGCGGAGTGTCCCGAGATCGGTCTCACCACAGTGTACCGCACTCTTGAGATCCTCGCAGAAATGGGAGCTCTGAGGCGCCTGCATCTCCCCGATGGGTGCAGCACGTATGCCCCTGCATCACCGGGGCATCGTCATCACCTCGTATGTCTGCAGTGCGGAAAGGCCGTTGAGTTCGAAGGCTGCGACCTCGCAGCTTTCCTAGATTCTGTGGCTTCGCAGACCGGGTTCGAAGTCGAGGACCACTGGCTGCAGCTCCTGGGAAGGTGCCCGACGTGTCGACGAACGCAAAGAAGGCTGTGATGATAGCCGCGGTCGCGCTCGCGGCCGTGCTTGCGGCGCCCAGGGTCCTTCGCGCGACGCTTGGGCTTCCGCGCGAAGCGTTCCCGAGCGATTCGACGCCTGCGCGACCGAGCGAAGCGATCGATCAGACGGGTACGGCGGTGAACCGAGGCAAAGTAAAGGTTGCCGTGAGCGTTCTCCCCCAAGCCTACTTCGTGGAACGCGTCGGCGGCGACAGGGTGAACGTCTCGGTCATGGTTCCACCTGGAGCAAGCCCTCACACTTACGAGCCGGCAGCCGGCCAAATGAGGGATCTCGCCCACACGCAGATGTACGTTAGAATCCATGTGGACTTCGAGGAAGCATGGATGCCCCGCATCGTCGCGGCAAACAAACACATGCTGGTGATAGATTCCACAGAGGGAATCCAGCTTTCAGGCGACGGCGATCCTCACGTGTGGTTGTCGCCCAAGCTCGTGCGCATCCAGGTCGAGCACATCTATCGTGGGCTCGCGAAGGTTGATCCGGCAGGCCGCGAGGTGTACGAACGTAACAAGGAAGCCTTCCTCAAGGAGATGGACACACTGGATAAAGAGATCGCCAGCATCCTCGCGCCGGTGAGAGGCGGGCTCTTCATGGTGCTTCACCCCGCCTGGAGCTACTTCGCAAGGGACTACGGGCTGGAAGAGCTGCCTATAGAGGTAGAGGGAAAGGAGCCGAGCGCGCGGGAGCTCGCAGCTCTCGTCGAGAAAGCGAAGGCCCGCCGGATCCGGGTCGTCTTCGTCCAGCCTCAGGCGAGCTCGAGGACTGCTGAGGTGCTCGCGGGGCAGATCGGGGCGCGCATAAGCGTGCTGGACCCGCTCGCGCGGGATTGGGCCGCGAATCTCCGGAGGGTGGCAAAGGCTCTCGCTGACGCGCTCGCAGCATGAGCCTCCATGAAAGCTGCGGAGGGCAGCGGAGGGTGGTGTTCCGAGTGGAAGTCATATGCCTCGAAAACGTGTGGGTGCAACATGACGGCGTCCCCATTCTGGAGGACGTCAACCTCGTAGTACGGGAGGGCGACTTCCTCGGCGTGATCGGACCGAACGGCGGCGGCAAGACCACGCTTCTGAGGACCATCCTCGGCCTTGTGAGGCCCACCCGCGGCAGGGTGACGGTGCTCGGATCAAGCCCCCTGAGGGGACGCCGCTTCGTCGGATACGTGCCTCAGTACTCGTCGTTCGATCGCGACTTTCCCCTGAGCGTCTGGGACGCCGTGCTCATGGGGCGGCTCGGGCATACGGGCTGCCTTCGGAAGTACACTGATGAGGACAAGAGAGTCGCCGCCGACGCGCTTCGAGCGGTTGACGTGTTCGCTTTGAGAGACAGACAGATAGGATGCCTCTCCTGGGGGCAGCGGCAAAGGGTGCTCATAGCGCGGGCGCTCGCCACCGAGCCGAGAGTCCTCCTCCTTGACGAGCCCGCCGCATCCCTGGACAGCCGAGTCGAGGCAGGTCTGTACGATTTGCTGCGTTCGCTCAACACGAAGGTGACCATAGTCATGGTGTCCCACGACATAGGGGCGATCTCCGCCTATGTGAAGTCCATCGCGTGTCTCAACCGTAAGCTCATCTGCCACGACTCGAGGGAGATCACCAGGGATATGCTGAACATCGCGTACGAGTGCCCCGTGGACCTAATCGCGCATGGGCTCGCCCACCGCGTCCTGGACATGCACGACGAGGTCCCGGCCACGACGCGAGGCTCCGTCCCGACTGACACGACACCGACAGTCGCGAGACCGTGAAGGATCGGTAGGCCGTTCCATGGCTTTCAGAGTCTCGAGGGGGTCCGTTGAGGATGCTTCAGGCGCTACAATACGAGTTCATGAGGAACGCCCTCGTTGCGGGCATCCTGGTCAGTGTGGCATGTGGCATCATCGGGACTTACGTAGTCGTAAATAGGATCGTCTTCCTGGCGGGTGGGATCTCCCACGCGGCGTACGGTGGCATCGGCCTGGGAATCTTCCTCGGGGTAAGCCCCATCGCGGGCGCGGTCTCCTTCAGCGTCGCAGCGGCCGTGGCTATGGGCGTCGTGAGCAGGCGGGCGAGGCAGGGCGTGGACATCGCCATAGGCATAATGTGGGCGATGGGCATGGCCTTGGGCATAATCCTCATCGACATGACCCCCGGCTATTCGGCGGATCTCATGAGCTACCTTTTCGGAAGCATACTTGCGGTCCCCACGGAAGACCTAGCCCTCATGGGCGCTCTCGACCTTGTCATCATCTTGACAGTGGCCGCTCTATACAAGGAGTTCCTCGCCATCTCGTTCGATGAGGAGTTCGCCTCGGTGGTAGGCGCGCCCGTGGAACCGCTCTACCTGGTTCTTCTTGGGCTCGTCGCCCTCACCACGGTGATGGCGATGAGAGTTGCGGGTCTCATCCTGACGATCGCCCTCCTCACCATGCCGGCTGCCGTGAGCCGGCAGTTCACAGCCAACCTCGGCAAGATGATGGGGCTCTCGTGTTTCCTAGCTGCGGCGTTCGCCATCTCCGGCTTGTGGCTTTCGTACGCCTTCGACCTCACCCCTGGAGCCACCATCGTGATGGTTTCAGGCGCTGCTTTCGGACTCTCCTCCCTCTATCGCGCGTTACAGCATCGAAGGGCGGATGAGCCAGCGGCGTCCTCCGCGCCGCAATCTTTACGCCCCGCGTAGCTTCACGCCCCACGTAGCTTCACGCCTCGTATGGGTCGCCGGGCGGCATCGTGTGGCCTCCTGTGGCGTGTAGCTGCGTCCGCTTCTTCCGCGGCAAGTCTCGGAACGCTGCGGCCACGGTCGCGGCCGCGCACGCTGGGTGACCTTGCGGAAAGGCGTGACATGTGTGATGTGAGGGTGCCGCTTCGCGCTAGCGATAAAGGGCAGCACACGCCCGTGGCAGGCCACGCGATGCGTGTCTGGCGCTGCTCGCGCCCTGTCGAGACAGCGGACATCTCGGCGAGCTCCTTTGGAGCATCTTGCGCGGCGTCGGTAAACGTGCGATACTATGGCGGTGGCACCGGCAAGAGGTGACTCCGGAGCGGGATCCCCACCAGATCATATGAAAGGATTCTCAACCCATGTCAAGATCGCGCTTCGCGGTGACACAGCACACAACTTTCGAGCGCGCGTCGGCCGCACACGGGCAAGCGCGTACGCGCGCCCAGGTGGATACACTCGGAGACGCACACGCGTCCGCTCATGCCTGCGAATTCACGAATGCTTGCGGGAGCACAAGGGGAGCGACGCCAGGGGAACGCGGCACCACGCCGTGGCGGGCGGCGGACACGCGGCGGCTCGCCGCGCTCGGGGCCATCCTATTCACCACTGTGGTGTGGGGGTTGTCTTTCATCAGCACGAAGACCGTCCTCACCGCAGGCCTGACACCCGTTCAAGTCGCGTTTGCCCGGTTTTTGGTGGCGAGCGCCATCTTCATGCTGCTGCACGCCACAAGGCGCGGCCGAGGTTGGAGCGACCGGCGAGGATGCCGCGATCGAAACCACGGTTGCAATGTAGGGCGAGATGCAGAGCGTTCCGAGCCGGTGTCCCGGAGCAGGAGCCTACCTTGGTTTGCGTCTGGCACGACCATGCGGGTATTGGCCGGAGGGATTCTGGGCGTCCCCGTGTACTTCTTGCTGGAGAACGGCGGCCTTCGCCTCACGTCCGCCAGCACCGCTTCCCTCATCACCGGGACTCTGCCTGTCGTCAACGCCCTCGCCGTGGCGGCGTTCTCCCGCGAGAGAGTCACCGTCCCCCAGTGGGCGGGCATAGGCATCTCGTGCGCGGGCATTTACGCCATCGCCCAGGCCGACCTGGCATCGTCGGTCTCTGCCCGGGCGATGTTGGGAAACGCAATGGTGTTTCTGTCGGTGTGCGCATGGGTTGCATACACTGCGATCAATAGACCACTCTTGCGCCACTACGACAACCTCACCCTCAATACTTACCAGACCGTGACAGGCACTCTCTTCCTCGTGCCCTTTGCCTTGCACGACGGCGTCCCACTCGGCACATGGGGTTCGGAGATCTGGCTCAACATCGTCTATCTCGGAGTCGTGTGCTCTGCTCTGGCTTACGTGCTGCACCTATTCGCACTGGAGCATCTCGGTTCAACGGTGGTAACGAGCTGCCTGAACCTCGTGCCAGTCTTTGGGGTGCTCGGCGGGGCGTTGCTCCTCGCGGAACCTGTCTCGTGGGCAAAGGCGCTCGGCGGAATTCTGGCAATAACAGGCGCGTTCCTGGTGACCACTGGAGACGCAGCGGCGAGACAGCCGGCGACCGCCAGACAGTGAATCTGGGCGAGTCTCTCGCTCTTCTAGAGCTCCCGTGCTCTTGCACCGGACTTGACACAGGTGCTTCTGGTATGGTAGCATACAAAATGCCTCCAAGGACATTGGAGTTGGGTGCGTGCTGCACTGAGACTTGCCATTGTTGATAAAGATAGCGCTCCCATCGTCTAGGGGCCTAGGACACCGCCCTTTCAAGGCGGCGACGCGGATTCGAATTCCGCTGGGAGCGCCATTTGTTTTGTACGGGGGTCACGGGAAGAAACGGGAAGATAGCTTAGCCGCGCGCGAGATACCGCACTCGAGCCGAGGCATTCGAGCGGCGGCGGCACACACTCGCGGTCACGGAGGATCGAAGCCCCTCTTGCCTTTCAGGGTGCCGTGGGGTATAATTACATTGCGCCGGCGATAAAGGTGGCGCGACGGTATTACGGTTTGTGTGGTCGCTTAGCTCAGTAGGTTAGAGCGCTACGCTCACATCGTAGAGGTCGCTGGTTCGAGTCCAGCAGCGACCACCATGTATTTCTTCTCAGCCTGGCAGGCGCGTCGTGGTCTGTCACAGTTGACTGTAACGATGCGAGAGGATATACTAAAGGTGAACGCGCGAGGCGCGTAACCTCGTCATAACATACAAGAACATTTGACGAGCGGATGTGGCTCAGTGGTAGAGCATCGGCTTCCCAAGCCGAGGATCGCGGGTTCGAATCCCGTCATCCGCTCCATTTTTGTGCCCTGAATCGCTATGAGGGCCGGGGGTTTGTCGCCGCCAGCAGCTCGCAGATCTTCTCGGCGGCAAAGCGCACCGCCGGACAGCATCTCTCGGTGTGAGCGTACTCCTTGTATCTCCTTTGTCCCTCCTCGGTTCGGAAATCCACGCCGGAGATGTCCTTGCACATCACGGTTCCGAACTTCTCCACGAACTCGTCGACGAAGCGCCCCATGGTGCTGTATGACGGATCTCTCGCCTCCGCCGTGCTCATGCGCCCCATTGCAAGACCGACGGCTAGCGCCGCGCCGCTCACCGCACCGCATGTGTAGCCCCTGCGCGCCAGCCCCCCGCCGAAAGCCGTAGCCGCTGCGGGCACGCGGTCGTGCTCAAGTCCGAGGGCATCGCACACGGCCTTGAGCGTTGCTTCGGCGCAGTTGAATCCCCCATCGAAGTACGACACCGCGAGTCTACCAACGTCTACGTCAGCGCGCGCCATCTGGAATCCTCCTTCGCTTGGATCTCCGTGCCGCTGGGCTGCTTGTCTCAAAGCCGACACCGGAGCTAGGTTGCAGCCGCCCCGCCCAAGGCCCGAACGCTTGACCGGGGAACCTCTCCTCCGAATTGAACATCTTCTTCACACGGAGTCTATTTGCTTCATTCCTCTCCATTCCTGCTCGCCACCGGCAAAGAGGATCTCGTCGACCTTAAACGAAGGAGCATCGACGGTAAACCGGACGAGGCCGGAGGAGTATCAGGAGGGTATCATAGGAATGTAACGTCGAGTTGCCGCGAGCTGTCGCGGATCCCTTTCGTTATCGGCTGGCGAGCAACACCCGGGTGCCGGTGCAAGCCCGACAAAATGGAACTTCAAGGCGACGGGCCCGACTGGGAGGATTGACGATGAGACACGTGGGCATGTACAGGGGCCTTTGGGAGAAAGGCGAGCTTTCCACCCGCATGGACCAGGCATGGAAGCGTCTCGAGGTCTGCCGCCTCTGCGCCCAGGAATGCGACGCTCGCAGGCTCGCCGGGGAGCGAGGTGTATGCAAGGCCGACGACACTGTGCAGATATCCAGCTACGGTCCGCACTTTGGCGAGGAGGAGCCGCTCGTGGGCAAACACGGTTCGGGCACGATCTTCTTCACCGGGTGCAACCTCCGCTGCGTCTTCTGTCAGAACTGGGACATAAGCCAGATGCGCGTCGGACGCACCGTGTCGACGGCGGAGCTCGCCGACATCATGCTCGAGCTCCAAGACATGCGCTGCCACAACATAAACCTTGTGACCCCTACACACTACATGCCGCACATCCTCGCCGCTCTCGTCGTCGCCTGCGACCGAGGTCTCGAGCTGCCTCTCGTGTATAATTGCGGAGGCTACGAGTCCCTTGCGGCGCTAGAGCTTCTCGACGGTGTCATCGACATCTATATGCCGGACGTGAAATACGCCGACCCTGAAACCGGTCTCCGCTACTCGCACGCTAAGGACTACCCCAAGGTAGTCAAGGTCGCCCTCAGGGAGATGCACCGCCAAGTGGGAGACCTCCAGATCGACCGAGACGGCGTTGCTTGGCGAGGCCTTCTCGTCCGCCACTTGGTCCTGCCTGGAGGGCTCGCTGGGACCGCCGAGATCGTCAAGTTCATCGCGGACGAGATATCGCGCGACACGTACATAAACATCATGTCGCAGTATAGGCCGGAGTACCGTGCCCGGAAGTATCCACCACTCGACCGTCCGATAACGGGGCGGGAGTACGAGGAAGCGGTACGCCTTGCCCGCGAGGCGGGTCTCCATAGGTTTGCTCGTTAATCCGCCTGGTTCGGCCGCGCGGCGGGATCTCGCCGTGACTGCGCGAGCTCCTCTCGCTGGGCGCTCCTTGCCTCGCGCGTCCGCTCCGCCGCTCGGCTCCACAGCCCGGCGGCACCGTCCGGCGGCACCGCTCGGTTCCACAGCCCGGTGTCGTGGTCACGCGCTCACGCCCAACGCCCGCAGGGCAATCACGCAGCCGACGCCCACCACGACCGGCAGGAGCAAGCTCCTGGTCCTCCACGCCACGATGACCGTGGGCACCGACGCAATGAGATAGACGTTCTCGCTCCGCAACGCCAGCTTGCCGCCGGTCACGAGGATACCCTGCGCTCCGAGCGCCGCGAGCACGGCCGGCGCCACGTACGATAGCCACGTCTTGAGCCACGACGGCATCCCGATTCGCGACAGAGCCACCAGCGGCAGCGCCCGCGCGAGGTACGTCACAACGAACATGCCCGCCACCATCAAGGCTATGGAAGGCCTTACACTCAAGTCGTGCTCACCGCCTTGCCCCACCTCGCCGCGTCTCCCCATGCCCGCACTGTCGATGGTCGTCTGGCGACGGCCCGCCGCCCGATCCGCGGGCCCGCCCGGTTCCGTCCAGGGCAGTTCCCACGGAGGCCGCGACGAGAGTGGCGATCACCGTGGACCACCCGCCTAGCGGGCTCACCGCCACGGCGATTGCGACCGTCGCCGCTACGGCGGCCACAAGGAGCGCGATACGTGTGTTCACTTGCATCACCAAGAGGCAAATGAACATCGCAGGAAGGGCGAAATCCATCCCCAGCCTCGACCCGTCCCCCAATGTGGACCCGAGCAACGCTCCGGCTAGCGAGGTCGCGATCCAAGCGGCGTACGAAACGAGGTTGAGGCCTGCCACCTCCCTCCAGTCCGCCGGCTCGTCCGGGGGAAACGCGCCTACCGCGACGCCGTACGTCTCATCGGTTATCCCGAACGCGATGACCGCTAGCAGGCGCTGAGTTATGTGCCTCAGCCTGGGTAGGAGGGACATGCTATATAGCACGTGCCTCAGGTTCACAAGGAGAGTGGTGCCAACCACTCCGGCGGCCGCCGCCCCAGACGCTATCAGGCCGCACGCTATGAATTGGGCTGACCCGGCGTACACGAGAGCCGACATGAGGGTAGCCTCAGCGGGCGATAGTCCTGCTTGGCGCGCGATCACCCCATAGGCGAGGCCGATGGGAGCATATCCCATCACCACGGGAACCGCGAGCCTCGCTCCCCGCGCGAACCTGAGCGGTCCCGCCCTTCCTCTCCCTCGCCCTCGCACCATCGCGCTGTCCCTTCCAGGCTTGCCTACCATACCGGCTGCTCCGCTCCTTTTGCTCTGCTCCTTGTCGTTTGGCACCATGATTTCTCCGTGTCCACCCGTTTCCCTTCCGTTCCGAAACGCAGACAAGGTCGAGGCTTGGTGGGTGTGGCGCCGGAAAGGTGCAGACACCGTACCGGGCACCGAGGCATACAGTGAACTGAAAGACTTTGGCTCTCCTGGCGAGAAGAGCTCCTGGGAGGTGAATTCACATGGCTGAGGAAGAGCGCACAGAGCGCGGCTATCTCCATCCTCCGTATAGAATCCCTGCCCGTGAGCGGGAGGAGATCCTTGCCGGACTCAACCTCGATCTCATGTGGGAATACGCCGCCATGATTCAGTACATTCAGCACGCGAGCATGCTCACAGGGCCGGAGTACGTCGCCGTGATCGAGGAGGAGCTGGAGCACGCCCGGGATGAGCACGAGCACAGCGTGATACTGACCGACCTCATTCAGTACCTGGGCGGTGTGCCCACGGTGGAGGTGGCGGAACGTGCCGTGTCAGCCGACAACAGGACCATGCTCGCCCAGGACCTTCAAGGCGAGTACGACGCCATAGGCCGCTACCTTACACGCATCCAGCAGCTCGAGGCGGTGGGGCTGTACGACTCGTCGCAGAAGATCCGCAACATAGTCGTGGTGGAACAAGAGCACGCCATAGACCTCGAGAAAGCTCTCGGCATCCGGCGGACCGGCCAGGTATGAGCCGGGCAAGCGAAAGCGGGCAAGCACGAGCGGAAGGATACCGCCGCTCGCCGGGCGCCACACGCGAGGGGGCAGGGTCCGAAGCCGTGCTTGCTTACTCTCATTCGCCCCCTCGCTCACTCACGCCCAACACACGTGGCCTGGTGCCGCTAAAAGACCTCGCCGAGGATGAGGGTCTGCGTTCTCTCTTTGCCTGTGGAGACTATCAAGACAGGCGCGCCCGCAAGCTCGGCCATACGAGCCAGGTAAGCCTTTGCGTTCGCGGGAAGGTCTTCGTAGTTCCCGACTGCGCATGAGCCCTCTGGCCATCCGGGCAGGTCCTCGTAAACCGGCTCGCACTCCGCAAATACCTCCTGGTTCGCTGGGAAGTCCCTCAGAATGCAGCCGTTGTGCCTGTACGCAGTGCACACTCGCACCGTTGGAAAACCTGAAAGGGTATCGAGATGAGTGACGGCCAGGCCATCGAGGCCGTTCACGCGCACCGCGTGACGCACTATGACAGCATCCAGCCAGCCGCAGCGTCTCGGACGTCCGGTCACCGTGCCGTATTCCTGCCCGCGCTCACGGATCCTGTCTCCCATCTCGTCTTTCAGCTCTGTGGGCATGGGGCCCGCCCCCACCCGGCTGGTGTAGGCCTTGGTAACCCCGATGACCTTGGAGATCTTCCTGGGACCCACCCCTGTGCCGGGCGCGATTCCACCGGCTGTGGGAGACGACGAAGTCACAAACGGGTATGTGCCATGATCCACGTCCAACATAGTGCCCTGGGCGCCCTCGAAGAGCACGTTCTTGCCGCTGTCGATGGCGTCGTTGAGAAGCACAGAGGTGTCGGTGACATGCGGCCTGATGCGCCCGGCGAACCTCGACGCCCAATCCATGAGATCGTCCTTGGAGAAGCCTTTCGCTCCGTACACGCGCTCGATGACCCTGTTCTTGATGGGAAGCACCACATCGAGCCTTGATGACAGCGCGTCGGCGTCCACTAGATCCACGATCCTCACGCCGAGCCTCGCGACCTTGTCTGTGTAGGTTGGCCCGATTCCCCTTCCTGTGGCTCCGATGCGGGCCGCGCCTTTCTCCTCTTCCTCGAGCTTCTCAATGAGAAGGTGGTAGGGCATGATCACGTGAGCCTTGTCGCTGATCCGGAGGCCGTCGAGATTGACGCCTTTGCCCTCGAGGTAGTCCATCTCCTCCACTAGCCAAGCAGGGTCGACCACGACCCCGTTTCCGATGACGTTGAACTTCCCCGGATAGAAGATGCCCGAAGGTATGAGTTTCAGTTTGAAGATCTCACTGCCTATCTGCACAGTGTGGCCGGCGTTGTTTCCTCCCGAGTACCGCGCCACCACGTGCGCTCGGCTGGCGAGCAGGTCGGTGACCTTTCCTTTTCCTTCGTCGCCCCATTGGGCTCCTACTACCGCTACTGCGGGCACGAGGCCCACCTCCCTCCGTCGCTCTCCGCAGGCTCCCGCCTAGATCCGACCGGGCGAGTTCTAGTCAAGGCCCAGTCTGCTTCGGGCTTCGGCAGCCTGTTGCCTGTTCTGTTAGGTTCTCCCTCATGCACGCCGGGTATGATACCAAAGCGGAGGAATCGTGTCAACATCACGTGAGGCATCCGTCAGATAACTCGCGGTCGCTCCGGCGTGCATTAGCGAGCGACCCGCCCGTATCCGCTTCCATCCCAAGAGTATGAGCGGCCCTGGGCAGCGAAGGTTCATTGTGTCTTCCGAAAGCGCTCGAGGTTCTCGAAACGGGTGTACTCCTTGTGCCACATCAGCTCCACTGACCCCGTCGGACCGTTTCGTTGCTTGGCTACAATGACCTCGGCTATGTTCTTTTTCTGCGTGTTCTTGTTGTAGTAGTCCTCCCGGTAGATGAAAGCGACTACGTCAGCGGAGGTCTCGATCTCTCCGCTCTCCTTGAGATGGCTGAGGAGCGGGCGTCGCTCTGCAGCGGCCTCCACTGCTCTACTGAGCTGGGCAAGGGCGACCACCGGCACTTTCAGCTCTCGTGCGAGGGATTTCAGAGACCTCGTGATCTCCGCGATCTCCTGCTGTCTGCTCTCCGTGCGACCGCGCCCCTGGATGAGCTGGAGGTAGTCTATGACTATGAGCCCGAGGCCGTGCTCTGCTTTGAGCCTTCGCGACTTCGCCCTGATGTCGAGGGCCGTGAGGGACGGACTATCGTCGATGAATATCGGCGCCTCGCTGAGCCGACCTAGACCGTATGACAGGCGCTTCCAGTCCTCGTCGACGAGTTGTCCCCTGCGCAACCTCTGCCCGTCCACCTTCGCCTCAGAGGACAGCAGACGCATCGCCAGCTGCTCGCGGGACATCTCCAGGCTGAAGATGATGACGGGTATCTTCTCGCTCAAAGCTGCGTGCGCCGCGATGTTCAGGGCGAAGCTGGTCTTTCCCATGGACGGCCTCGCCGCAATGATGATGAGGTCGGATGGCTGGAGCCCCGTAAGCATGGCATCGAGATCGGTGAATCCCGTAGGAACTCCTGTGACCTTCCCCTTGCTTTCATACAGCTTCTCGATGCGCTCAAATGTACCGACCAGCACCGCCTTAATGTCCGCAACGCTTTGCCTGCCACGCTGCTGCGATAGAGAGAAGATCATCTGCTCAGCTTGGTCCAGGGCGAGCTCGACGTCTTCCGCGCCCTCGTAGCCTAGTGCAGCTATGGCCGTCCCCGTCTTGACGAGCGACCGATACAGGGATTTCTCCTTAACGATTCTCGCGTAGTACTCCACGTTTGCCGCGGTGGGCACCACACCGGCGAGCGTCGTTATGTAAGGTATCCCTCCAACCCGCTCGAGGGCGCCGTGTCTCCTAAGCTGCTCCGTGACGGTTACGAGGTCGATGGGCTCCCCCCTGTCGTACATGCTGACTATGGTCTCGAAAATCGTCCTGTGCGCGTCCTTGTAGAAATCGTCCGCGGTCACGATATCGAGGGCTTTCACTATAGCGTCTTTCTCGAGCAGCATGGAGCCAATGGTAGCCTGCTCCGCCTCTGTATTCTGCGGTGGCACCCTCTCCAGTCCAACTGCAGTCTCCATGCGATTCGTTCCCTCCGTGTCCTCAGCCCTGGTTTTCTCGGATTCCGGTGATGGCAGCCCGGTCAGCTCGAGCAGCCCAAGGAAAACCCCTCGAGCACCGGTGTACATTCATAGACCCGACTGTGGCTGCGGCCCTGGAAACGGGCGGTCCCGCGACCCAACCTTTCCAAGTAACATTATTGCCACAATTCGGGTTACAATATGGCCCTAGACCCGTGATCACCCAGTTATCTGCGTTGTCTGAGCGTACGCTCACCCACAGCGCCCGCGCGACATGTCGATGGAAGGCTCAGCCAGCACCCGAAAAGGGCACGATCTCTGAGTGCAGCGAGATCCTGCCACGCAGATCCGGACTACACCGCCTGGCTCTGCAGGCCGTTCGCGCTCTGGAGGCCACCACCGGCATCCGGCAGTGCGGTTTCCGGGAGAAGCTCGCCTTCCATCTCGCACCAGCCGTGATTCGCGAGGGCACCTCCCTCGAAAACGTGCGCGATGACGTCCTCGATTCGCTCGACCGGCACAACTTCGATCCCTCGCAGGTCAGGCGGGACGTCTTTCGCGTTCTCCGTGGGAACGATGACCTTCCTCATGCCGGCCTGCCTCGCCCCGTATATCTTCTCGAACACTCCGCCGACGCCCTTCACCCTGCCTTGGATCGATATCTCGCCTGTGATCGCCACATCCTGCCTCACCGGCGTCCCGGTCACGGCACTGAGGATGGCGACGAGAATCGCGCTCCCGGCGGACGGGCCGTCTATCAGGCCTCCTCCGACGACGTTCACGTGCACGTCGTAGTCCGCGAGATCCTTGCCGGTGATTTTCCGAAAGACGGAGGCCGCGTTGAACACCGAGTCCTTCGTCATGCTCCCCGCGGTGTCGTTGAACCTGATGGTGCCCTTGCCGCCCTCACGCGCCGGGAAGGCTATGGCCTCCATCTCGATGACAGTGCCTACGAAGTCGCTTACGCCCAGGCCGAACACATGCCCTACCTCCGCACGGTCCTGGGCCTTCACCAGCACGTATGGGGACATTCGGGCGTTCCTGATGACCTCACGCACGTGTTCCTTCGTAACCGTGAGCCTGCGCAGCTTCTCGCCCGCACGGTATATCGCGAGGCCCATCGCGTCTGCCAGGATGGCCGTAGACTTCCTGCCCTCTATCGTGTAATCGCTTATGAGATCCGACACCCCTGGTTCCAGCCTGACCTTCATGCGGCGCGCCGCGTCTTCCACGATCTGTTTGACGTGAGCGCATGTCAAAGGTTCGAAGTACACCTCGGCCGTTCTTGATCTTATGGCCGGGTTTATGCTCGAGGGATCGCGGGTCGTCGCGCCGATGAGAATGAAGTCCGCCGGGGCCCCGTCCTCGAAAAGCTTCTTGATGTACTTCGGCACGTGAGGGTCAGATGGGTCGTAGTACGATGAGTCGAAGCGCACCCGCTTGTCCTCGAGCACTTTCAGAAGCTTATTCAGGAGGATCGGGTCCATCTCCCCGATTTCGTCGATGAATAGGACGCCCCCGTGAGCCTCGGTGACGAGTCCGACCTTGGGTTCAGGCACGCCCGTCTCAGCAAGGTCTCGCCTAGCTCCCTGGTAGATTGGATCGTGCACCGATCCCAAGAGGGGGTTGGTGACCTCGCGCGGGTCCCATCTGAGGGTGGCCCCGTCGACTTCAACGAACTTGGCGTTCTTGGAGAAGGGCGTGAACTTGAGCTTCTTGGCTTCCTCCAGTACGAGCCGCGCCACCGTGGTCTTGCCTACCCCCGGAGGACCGTACAATATCACGTGTTGGGGGAAGGGGGACGCTATCTTGGAGAGAAGGGCCTGAATTGCCCGCTCCTGGCCCACTACCTCACTTAAGCGACGCGGCCTCAAGAGCTCCGCAGCTGACCTGGAAAGTTGTCTCGCCTCGAGCTTCTCGAGCTCAGCATATTTCCTCAGCGTGTGCGCATTGTCGGCGGGACCCTCTTCCTTGAGGATCTGCATTCTCACCTCTCGCACGTACTCTTCGTGCTTCTTGCGCATTCGCTCCGCGATACGCTTCTCGAGCCTGCCCTCCACCTCGCGCCTTGCGAGGATGTCAGCGATCTCGTTCTCGACCTCGCCTATCACGTCACGTATGTCTTTGCCAGGCGGAATATCCTCGATGGTAGGGTCGTCGAAGACGAGGCGCTCTAGGGCGATCACCCGGTCACGCAGAGCCTCGGATTTCATGAGCTCCAGCGCTTCCAGTTTCCCAGCTTTGAGGACGAGCTTGTCAGCGCCGTAGACGTGGGCAAGAACGCCCATGAGCGCTGAGACCTGTCTCTGAAGCTCGTCCCCAGCCCTTGCGGATACCGTCGGCTGTGCGCTGAGTCCTTTGAATATCCTCGTTATGATGCCATTCATCCATCCTGGTCCCCTTCCGACTGAGGCTCCACGTCAACCAGCACTCTTGCGGCGACTTGAGGATGGAGCCTTATCGGGATCGTGTACGAGCCCACCGCCTTGATGGGGTCGGAGAGCTCGATTTTCCTTCTGTCGACTTCCACGCCGATGACCTCGCGTATAGCGTCGGCGATGTCCCTTGCCGTGACTGACCCGAAGAGGCGGCCTCCCTCTCCGCTCTTACGGCGGATCGTGATCCCCCCAGACGCCAGCTCCTGCGCAAGCTTCCGGGCGAGAGCAAGCTCCTTGTCTGCCTTCCTTTCAACGGCAATCTTCTCCGCCTCGAGGACCCTGAGGTTTCGTTCTGACGCCTCGATCGCAAGCCCGCGGGGGATGAGGTAGTTACGGGCATATCCATCGGCCACCTTCACCGTGTCGCCCTCTCGCCCAAGCCCCTTGACATCTTGCTTCAGGATCACCTTCATGTTCTCTTCCCCCCGCTTTCCACGGAAAGCTTGCGAAAATCGAACCACGCGTCGAATAACCCCACCCACGACACTATCTGCAAGACGGTCGGGTTCAGGATCGCGAACACGCCTAGCAGGATCCTCACGGCAGTGTTCAGGCGGTAGCGGTTCATGAGATACCAGCCCAGCGCGATCCCCTGTACAAGGAAAAGAGTGCTGAAGATGGATAATAGGTTTGCTCCCGCCTTCCAGACGAGAGGAGCTCCCCTGGCCTGGCCGAGCATGGAGAGAGCGAGGGCGGCGACGTATCCCCATCCGAAAGGCCACGAGATCCTCCATCTGTCGAAGGGCGGTATCTCTTCCATCCTGTAGCCCAGCCTGCCCAGCACGAGCCGCGCGAGAAGGTAGTTGACCCCTGCGACCCCCACAACGGCCATCGCGAGCGACGCTGGCAAGATGATCTTGGCTACCTCCAGGAGCTGGGTCATCTGAGTCTGCACCTGCTGAAGTTGAGCCTCTGGCAGTCCGAGGCTCCGATAAAAGTCCATTGCAGAGCTCAGGCTCTTCCTGAACGTCTCCTCCAGCTCCGCGGGGCTAAACCCGCCGAGCCAAGCACTCACCCCCAACACGAACGCCATGGAAACCGCCACCGCTACGCTCGTTACAAGAAGCGTGCGAAGGGGCGTAAACCGTTTTCTTATGCACCAGGCGAGCGTGATGCCTATGACGCCTACCTTCGCCAAGACCGTTAGCCCCTGAAGGGGACCAACTATCATGCTAGTAGCGGCTATAGTAACCACGGTGGCCCACGCGCCCACCTCCACACCCCGTCTGACCACGAGCACGACGATGGGCAGCGGGTACACCAGAGCGAAGACCGGGACATAAGCATCAAGGACACAGAAGACGGTAGCTATAGCTATGAGAAGTGCGCTCTCCACCAAAGTTCTGGTGGCAATGGAACGGGGCATCCCCTCACATCTTCCTCTCAGACAAGTGCCTCTTCAAGGCTGAGAAATCACCATACCACGTCTCGATCTCGTGGTTCTGCTCTATGTTGGCCTTGATCTTTTCCCTTATCCTTGCGTCAAGAGCGGAGTGAGGCAGGCCAAGGCGCTTGCCAAGAAGGTAGCACGCCACGACTATGTTTGCAAGAGAGTCCGCGCAAGCCTCATCGCTCGTTTTCATCATCCCTTTGAAAAGGGATGCGATGTTCACCACGAGCTCCGTTTTGAGCCACTCGATGGTCTTGAGGTTGCGGGCGATGTCCGCCCGGGAGATGATCTCCTGCTCCCTGGCTCCGGCGTCTTCCAGAAAGGCCATACGGTCCCCTGCCCCCCTCTGCCCGATGAG
This sequence comes from Bacillota bacterium, assembly GCA_024653485.1. Classification (NCBI taxonomy): domain Bacteria; kingdom Bacillati; phylum Bacillota; species Bacillota bacterium. Next base: position 144,598 of record JANLFY010000006.1, read on the forward strand.
GCCACGGCGTTCGTCTCACTTATTCTCTAGTTTTGCGTGGTTATCCTTCACGGGAACTCAAACAATTGCTGCCATGATTGGGAGGCCAGCAGAAGCGCTCCGCAGCGAGGGAGGCCGGACCGTCTCCAGATATCGCGCACCTCGCTGCCCGGATTTGCCACGGGAGACTGCTCCCAAAAGCGGGAGGGGGCTCTCCCCCCTCCCGCCGGAAGAACAATGCGTCCGCCCTTGGGACCCCGCTGCTCATTGCTCGGCGCTGAACGGCAAGAGCGCAACAAGGCGGGCTCTCTTGATGGCGGCTGTGACCTGGCGCTGATGCCTCGCGCAGTTCCCGGAGATACGTCGAGGTATTATCTTGCCTCTCTCTGTGATGAATCTCCTGAGTCGCGCCACGTCTTTGTAATCCACGGCCTCTATCTTGTCCACGCAGAAGCCACAAACGCGCTTCTTCGACTTACGCCCCTTTTCACGTCTCATGTCAATTCCTGGTTCTAGAACCTCACACACCTGGCAGGCGCCAGATTTGCGAGCCGGCCTCCCTTGACCAGGCTTTCTCTCCTTTCGGGCTGGACTCGCCCGCCCGTCTCGAGCAGGCGTCGTGACAGGGAGACCTCAGCCTGGGTATCGCACCCGGTGAGTTGGCCTCGGCAGATCAGAACGGCAGGTCGTCGCCTGGGCCGGCCGCGTCATCCGGGAATCCTTGACTCGGCACCTCCTGACCGCCCTGCATGCCATCCTTACCTCGGTCGAGAAACTCCACCCTGTCGGCGACCACCTCAGCCACGCGGCGCTTCTGCCCCTCGGCAGTCTCGTACGACCGGATCTGAAGCCGCCCCTCTACACCGACCAGCCGGCCCTTCGCAAGGTAGTTGGCGCAGTTCTCCGCCTGGGCGCGCCAGACCACCACATCGATGAAATCCGCTTCTCTCTCTCCTTGCTGGTTGGTAAACGGGCGGCTCACTGCCACCGTGAACCTGGCAACGGCGACTCCGTTCTGGGTGTAGCGGAGCTCCGGTTGTTGTGCCAGCCTCCCCACGAGAAGGACCTTATTCACCGTCGCACACCACCCTGCCCCGGGCGCCGCCCGGGCTGCTTGCTAGTCGCCCTTTCTCACAATGAGATGCCTTATCACATTGTCCGTGATGCGAAAGACCCGTTCGAGCTCGCGCGCAACCCCAGACTCCGCAGAGAAGTCCATGACCACGTATATGCCCTCTGTATAGCCTGCGATCTCGTACGCGAGCCGTCGTTTGCCCCACCTGTCCACGTTGTTTACCGTGCCGCCTCCGCCTGTCACGAGGTCCTGGATCTTCGCCACCGTGCTGCTCACGGCTTCCTCCTCCAGGTCGGGCTTGACGATGAACATAGCCTCGTAGTCGCGCATCTCGTTCACCTCCCTCTGGACATATGGCTCCACGTCTCGCGTGGAGCAGGGATGACGCTTTGGCGTTCCTCGGACAATCGCCGTCCCTATTATAACATCGCCAGTCGCAACGGGCAATCATACGGAAGGATGAGACGAAGGCCGCCAGCAACGCTTCCTTCCACACCGTCGGAAGACGTCCCGCGCTTTTCGTGGGGTCTAACGTGACGGTTCGCTGAAGCGAAAGAGGATGACGTCCCCGTCCTGCACGACGTAGTCGCGACCCTCGAGCCGCAACAGTCCCCTTTCTCGGGCTTCGGCGAAGGACCCCACGGCCGCCAGGTCGTCATACCTGACTATCTCCGCTTTGATGAATCCCCTCTGAATGTCCGTATGTATTTCCCCCGCGGCTTCATAGGCCGTGCTCCCACGGCGGAGCGTCCACGCCCTTGTCTCCGTGCCCTTCGTAGTGTAGAAGGTAATCAGGTCGAGCGCGCGGTACGCCGCCAACACCACCCTGTCGAGCCCAGACGAGTCCATTCCAAGCTCACGGAGGTACTCCATTGCCTCGTCTCGGTCCAGGTTCAGGAGCTCCGATTCTATCTTGGCCGACACCGTGACCACAGGGGCATGGTCCGCCCGTCCGGCCGCCCACTCCTTCAAGGCACGCACCCTTCCCGCGCCATCCCGAGGGTCATCTTCACCAACGTTTGCGACGTAGATGACAGGCTTCATCGTAAGGAGGAAGAGATCCGATACGACCGCTCTCTCTTCGGTCGACATGGGGACCAGTCTCGCGGGCCTGCCCCTCTCAAGCTCGTCGCTAAGCCTGTCCATGAGGGCGGTCTCCTCCTCGTACTGCCTGTTCCCTCCCTTTTGCATCTTGGCCGTCTTCTCGCGCCGCTTCTGGACCGTCTCCAGATCCGCCAGGATGAGCTCCAGCTCGACCGTCTCGACGTCGCCTACGGGGTCAAGCTGTCCCGAGACGTGGGGCACGCTGGAGTGCTCAAAGCACCTCACTACGTGCGAGATCGCGTCCACCTCGCGGATGTGGCCGAGGAAGCGGTTGCCAAGGCCTTCGCCGCGGCTCGCCCCCTTGACCAGGCCGGCGATGTCCACGAACTTTACGGAGGTCGCCGTCACTCTCTCGGGCTTCGTGATGTCGGCAATGGCCTCAAGCCTCCGGTCGGGGACGGCAACCACTCCGACGTTGGGGTCGATGGTGGTGAACGGATAGCTCGCCACCTCTGCCGTGCCCCGAGTCAGGGCGTTGAAGAGCGTCGTCTTGCCCGCGTTGGGCAGCCCCACAATGCCTATGCGGACCATCACGCCTCGGCCTCCTCGCCACCAGGGCGGGACACGATCTGCTTGACGCTCTTCTCGAACCTCGGCCGACTGAGCATGACGACGCGGCCACACCCGCAGCACTTGATGCGGAAGTCAGCGCCCACTCTCATGACTTCCCATTCATAGGAGCCGCAGGGGTGCCCCTTCTTCAGCCGGACCACGTCCCCTATGTAGAACTTCAAATGCTCCCTCTCCCTCCGCCCAACGCGTCCCCTCTCCCATGAACCCGACGCACAGCCTCACGTGTCCGCGGCTCCCCCAGCAAGCGGCGGGCTGGGGACGGCGCCGGATGGTTCCAAATACACTCGCATGCTGGGAGAATAGAAGGCGATGCCTTCGCGATCAAAGGTCTCCTTGACGCGCTTCCTTAGATCTCGCTCGGCTTGCCACTGCTCCATGGGCTTGGCCTTGGCTATGATGAGCAGCTCGATCCCGCGCTCGCCAATGGCATTCACTCCAAGCACCGTTGGGCCCTCAACGATGTTGGGAATCTCCGTCTTCGCCCTCTCGAAGTCCCGAGCCAACACCTCGATTGCTCGGTCTACGTCGGTGCGGTGATCCACGGTGACGGTGAAGAGCACGCGCATCGCACTGCCCATGTGGTTCACGACCTTGGAGATCTGCCCGTTGGGCACGATTTGAAGCGCCCCGCTGAAAGCACGTATGCTTGTAGTGCGAAGGCCTATGGACTCCACGATCCCCTCCGCGTCAGCGACGGTCACGTAATCGCCGACGGCAAACTGGTCTTCGAAGAGGATGAAGAACCCGTTGATCACGTCGCGGACGAGGTTCTGAGCTCCGAAGCCCAGAGCGAGGCCTGCAAGTCCCGCTCCGGCCAGGAGGCTCGAGGTATCCACGCCGAGCTCGCCCAGAATGGATATGCCCGCGAAGAGGTATATGGCATACCGAAGAAGGCTCTTGAGGAGCGACCGAAGGGTCCTGGCTTTGCGTTCGTCCATGAGCCTGTGGCCCTCGGTTGCACGTTGGGTGATCAGCTTGTCGACCAGTGCGTTCGAGGCCTTCACGAGCAAGAAAGCCACCACCAGCGTGAGCGTGACACGGATGATGGTTCCGCCCGCTCCAAGCCCCAGGTCGATGAGTCGGTCCATTGGCACACCGCCAGAGAGCGCGGGAGCAAAAGTATCGAACAGACTACTCACTTCTTTCCCTCCGTCGTGCCACTTCCCGGGTCACTGAGATGATGTTTCGCCGACGATGCGGAGATATCCTCCCGTCGCACGATAGCCTAACCGCGACCGGGCAGGAACGCGTGCCGGGCGGTTCAAAGGCGAATGCGGGTCCGCGCTTGTCAGAGTCTCGCGTCCTGGCGGCTCGTGCATGGCCGAACTTGCGGACGCAACGGGCTAGCCGTGCGCGCGAGCGGCGGGCGAAGTCCCCCCACACCGAGGAGCCAGGGGTCGCTCTAAGCGAAAATCCCCGTCCAAGACGGGCGGGGAGCTCGCGCCGAGGCTGCTGGCCGCAGGCGTCGCTTTGTGTGCAATCTGTCGGCTCCGAACGAGACTATCTGAGGGTGGTCGGGATGAACGTGTCCACGAGCCCAATGATGAACGCCGATATCAGGGCACCAAGGACGGTCACGCGCATCGCCGGAACAACGAACTGAGAGACATAGATCACCGCGGCCGACACGAGGAACCCGACTACCCCGCGACCGAACGGAGAAACGCTTCTTCCAACGGCAGCCTCGATGATATATCCGAGGCCGGTTATGACCGCCGCCGCGATCAGGGCATTCACGAAGCTCAGGGTGCTGAAGCCCGGCACTATGAGCCCGATGAACATGAGCACCAGAGCCGACACAACGAACCTTACGATGTGGCGCAGCCAGTCGCCCACTTGCTTTCACCCCCTGCGCTGAGATTGGCTTGATGCTAACCATAGAGTAACCATATCCTGCTGCAATATGCGCATTACGGGGAAACGTGGCGCGCCTTAGTCAGTTCTGGCCTATTAGTCTCTCAACGCGATGACGTATCTCGTCGCGCACGCGCCTGAAGACCGCGAGAACCTCATCAGGAGACCCGGTCGCCTTTGCTGGGTCTTCGAGCGGCCAGTGCTCGCGCCTTACATGGGCCGGCAACACCGGACACCTCTCGTCGGCGCTGCCACACAGCGTGACCACGAGATCCACTGCGTCAAGAACGGCGGGGTCTATCGGCTTTGAAGCCTGGCCCGATATGTCGATTCCGGCCTCTGACATGACTCTCACAGCACCGGGGTTCACGCCCTGTGGGTCGAGCCCGGCGCTGTACGCCTCCCAGCCGTCTCCTCCCAGAGCGCGGAGGAACCCCTCTGCCATCTGACTCCGGCACGAGTTGCCTGTGCACAGGAATAGCACTTTCTTTCGCTTCCCATGCTTCGTCATGCGAACCTCTCCTTGAACTCTAGTGGGCTCCCCTTCGCGTCTCTTCCGGCCCGCTCCTTCAGGGGGCGCCGCCACCTAGGCCGCTAACGGTGCGAGCCCGCTTCACCGTTGGTAGCCTTGCCCGGGAGGCTACGCCTGCTACCGATGGAATGAACACGGCAAGTCATCACTCCGGGCGCACTGCGCTCCTGTGTCGCGGCCTTCGAACCCTCAGCAACCCTTGCAGGCGCGGGGCAACCGCTACCGGGCTAGGATGAGCACGATGTCCATGACGTTCGTGCGCGTCGGACCCGTCACGACGAGGTCCCCCAGGGCCTTGAAGAAATGATACGAGTCATTGTTCTCTAGATAGGCACTGGGAGCCATGCCCGCCTCCCGCGCCCTCACCGCAGTGTCGCCGAAAACCATGGCACCCGCCGCGTCTGTTGGCCCGTCTGTGCCATCCGTCCCCACGGCCATGAGGACCACGTCTGTCATGCCCTCGATATCGAGAGCGGCGGATAGGGCAAGCTCTTGGTTTCGGCCGCCGAGCCCTGTCCCCCTTAACGTCACGGTCGTTTCGCCGCCTGCCAGCACGCAGGCAGGCTTGGCCGTTGGCCTGTCATGTCTCGAGAGCTCGCGCGCGATGGCCGCCATCACACGTCCCACCTCTCTGGCTTCCCCCTGGACGCACGATGACAGCACGAGGGAATGATATCCCAGCCTCTCGGCTGCTCGAGCGGCAGCATCCATCGCAATGGCGTTGCTCGCCACGATCACGTTCGCCACGTTTCCAAACAGAGGATCTCCCGGCTTTGGCGTCTCGGGCACCTCGCCCCGTACACCCGCCTCAATCCGGCGCCTCACGGCGTCGGGGATCCGGTCCAGCACCCCGTGGCGCTGCATGACCTCCCACGCCCCCACGAAGGTGCTTGTGTCGGGCACTGTCGGGCCCGACGCGATGACGTCGAGATCGTCCCCGATCACGTCGGAAAGGATGAGGGACACGACCTGAGCGGGTGCGGCGGTCCGAGCAAAGCCGCCCCCCTTCACCAGGGAGATGTGCTTCCTGACCGCATTGATCTCGTGTATCGTGGCACCGCAGCTCAACAGGGCCTGCGTAACACGTTGCTTGTCCAGGAGCTCGATGCCCGGAGCGGGAACTGGCATTAGGCTTGAGCCGCCACCTGAGATGAGGCAGATCACAAGGTCGTCCTCTCCGGCGTCGCGCGCGAGCTCCAGCATTTCTCGGGCGCCCTCGACGCCCGCGGCGTCGGGCACAGGGTGCCCCGCTTCGCGGACCCGGACCTTCGTCAGGGTCTCAGAGTGGCCGTACTTGACGTTGACGAGGCCTGCCGTGATGCGGTCCCCCAGGGTCTCCTCCACGGCGAGGGCCATTCGCGCGCTCGCCTTGCCGGCCCCTATCACTATGACGCGGTCGATCCGCGAGAGGTCGTACGATCTCGCTCCCACCTCCAACACATTGCCCTTCCGGCGAACAATCCTCCTTATCGCCTCGTACGGGTCGACCGCGGCGAGTGCCTCGTTGAGGATCTCAAGGGCGTCACGGCGCAAGCCGTCTGTGACACGTGTTGTCCCGCTCCTGTCCGAGGCCGTTTCCGAAGTCATGTCACACGCCTCCCTTCACGGTTCGCGAACCGGTACCAAGACCCCGCGCCCTACGCCTCCGCCGCCTCCGCCCGACGGTGCAGCGTCCATGACGGCGAATCGTATTTCCGGGAAATAAGGGTGCTTGCCAGGGCAAGCTCCTCTTGCGAGATGTCGTCCTCAACCAGCTCGATAGGGGAGATATGGGATCTCATCCCCTCTATGATCGCGTCTTCGACCTCCCGGAAGCCCACCGGGCGGCTAAGGATCTCAGAAATCGACGTGGCGTGAGAGCGTAGGTGGTCCACCGCCGCGGCCCTTTCCGCTTCAGAGGGGAATCTCAGGAGTCTGCAGAGCTTCTCGGCGTCCAGCTCAATGAGAATGGACCCGTGTTGGAGGAACACGCCCATGAGCCGCGCCTGTGCGCTGCCCACCAGTTTCCGTCCCCCGGCGACCACCTCGTACCAGGACGGTGAGTCGAAGCACGCGCCTGTGCGCACCCCCGCGGCGGAATCTTCGACCGCCCGGGAGGTGGCTCCCCGACCCGACGAGTCGCCGTCGTCGCGCCCGCGGATCTCCGCCTCGACCCCGAGGAGGCGAAGGCCCTTTATGATTCCTTGTGTTGCGAGGCTAAACGATTCCCCCATGCCTCGCGGAAGGGCGGGGTCGTTCTCGCTCATGATGAGACTGTAGGTGACCTCAACGTCGTGCAACACAGCCCTGCCCCCCGTCGGGCGGCGCACGACGTCTACCCCGAGTCTCTCGCACGCGTCTGCGTCTACGTCTCTTTCGAAGGACTGAACCCGGCCGAGGGAGAGGCTCGGAGGCTCCCACTCGAAGAGCCTGAACGTGGGCGGGGAAAGACCCTTGGCTACGTGGGCCATCACCGCCTCGTCCACGGCCATGTTCCATGCTCCGCGCTTGTGTCCCGTACGAAGAAGCCTCCAACGCGTCTGCATTCCGCGCTCCCTCACAAGTCTCCTCGCTCGGACGGCACTCCATGTCAACGGCTGCCCTCGGCTAGACCGACCTCGCACAGCGCCTTCTCTATCTCCGCGCAAGTGAGAGATCTTGGATAGTTGTACATGGTGCCGCCCGGGCATTCGTTGTAGTACGGCCTGTTGCAACCGGGACAGCCCGATGTCTCAAACGGCTTGCCTGTGCGGGCAATCTCCAGTAGCTTCTCTCGCTCCGCACCGAAGCCGGTTATCCGCCCGTCACTGAACCGGAACCCCTCTACGTCCCAAAGTCTGTTTACGATGATGTGCCGGGCGAGCTGCACTCGGCGGTAAGTGCCGATGGGAGGTTGCGGAACGTCCTCCATCGCCGTGCCTCTCACCGGAGTGAACGCGAAGAGACCGATTGTGACGCCGCTGTCAGTGAGACGGCGCATCACCCGTACCAGGTCCTCCTCGGTCTCGCCCAGGCCCACTATGAGATGGGTACTGATCCTTCCAGGGAAGAGGCCTGCAGCTTCCTCGAGAAGGGAGACCGTCCCCTCCCACGACCCAGGTTTGGTCCTCGCGTGAACGTCCGCGCACGCCGCGTCTAGAGCGATCCCGATGGCGTCCGCTCCAAGGGCCAGGATTTCCCTTACCTCTTCCACGCTGGACGCATGGTGAGAGACGGATATCTGAATCCTCCCATCTCCCACACCTGCGCCGCAGTCGCGGCGCACGGCGTCGAGAGCCGGTATGAGCCACCTGAGCATGCTCCGCGCCCTGGAAGTGCGCGTCGCCTGGACGCACACGCGCTTCAGGCGAGACGGGTGACGCGCGACGGCGCCAAGCGCCTGAAGGACGTGCTCGGGCTCGAACTCGGGCCAGACAACCCGGGAGAGGAAGCCGTCCGGGGAGGCGCTCGTCCTCGCTTGAGTGCAGAAAGCGCAGTCCACGGCGCATCGGCCGCCCGCCAAAAGGTATACAGTAGTGGGCGCGTCATCGAGACGAGCCCCACGAAGGCCCAGCACCGCCGCGCTCCCTGTTGACACCCTGATCTTCTCCTTCAAAACGCGCAGCACTCCTCTCGCCATCGCGCGGAAAGGCCGAGCGCCTCCGCTTCCTCTCTCGCCGCGGGGGACGGCGCCACTATCCTGTTGACCCCCGCGCGAAGCGCAAGCTTGTCGATCTTATCGCGATACCCGCCTCGCGGCCGCATGCACCCGAGGTATATGGGTGTCGCGGGGAACATCACCCGCGCCTGGGCCATGACTCTCGCGGCGAACTCGGGGCTGGGCGGCTCGCGCGACTCGTATGACGTCCCGGGAGTGGGCGTGAAGACGATGAAGATGATGGCCTCCACACCAACACGCGCGAGAGCGCCCAGGGCTTCGAGCTCACCTGACGGCTCGCCGCCTCGAAGTCCGATGCAAATGTGCGGCACCACGCGAACGTGGCGCCGCAACATGACGTACTTGGCGAGAAAGTCCCTTGCCGTCACATCGAGGCCGTAAACCTCTCGGATCGTCGCGTCGTCCGCCACGAGATCGAACGACACCACCGGGTGAAGCGGCGCAAGCTCCAGCACGTCTTCCTCGTCCGCGAGTCCGAGGTGGAGATTGAGCCGGTAAGTCGCGGCGAGCTCTCTGATGGTATCGATGCGTGACCTCACCGGGACTCTGCCCCGCCTGTCGCAACCCCCGCTCACAAGGCAGCTCGAGACCCGGTCCGCACAGACCAGCTCATGCCACCTCTCGATGGGGATCATGTGCTTGAGGTAGTGGCCGCCGCAGTGAGCGCACCCAAGCTCGCACGCGCCTCCCGTAACGCTCAGCACGGCGGTTCGCACTGGGTTCACCCACTCGATCTCCTGCCCGAAAGCCGACCGTCTGAGCCGGCACGCTTTCTCAAGAAGAGCCTCTAGTGAACTCATCTGTCATCTATCATCTCATCGCACCGTGGCACGGCCGGGCACTTGCCGACTCAGCAAGCCTTCGCCCAGCCGCACCGGCCCTTGTGAACCCGCGCCCGCTCACTCCTCCTGCGGCTTTCCTTGGCCGAGTGGTTTCCAGCGCAGCACGGGCCTTCGCGCCGCGGTGACATCGTCGAGCCTTCCAACAACCATCTTGTGGGGCGCGGAGTGCAATACGTCCGGATCCTTCTCGGCAAGCTGCGCGATCTCCACCATGGCGTCCACGAACGCGTCGAGTGTGTCCTTGGACTCTGTCTCTGTGGGCTCCACCATTATGGCTTCCTTCACGATCAGGGGGAAGTAGACCGTCGGCGCGTGGAACCCGTAGTCTAGGAGCATCTTGGCTACGTCCGCGGTGTGGACGCCGGTCGCGAGCTGGTACGCCGCCGAGAGGACGAATTCGTGCTTGCAATGTCGATCGTACGGCAAGTGATAGTAGGGCGCAAGCCTCCGCATGAGGTAGTTCGCGTTTAGAACGGCATTCTCGCTTGCCTCGCGCAAGCCCTTTGCGCCGAGGGCTCTGATGTACGCGTACGCTTTCACCATGACGTTGAAGTTGCCGTAGAAAGCCTTGACCTTCCCGATTGAGTGCGGCCTGTCGTAGTCGAGGACGAACTTGCCATCCCTCTTCGCGACCACCGGGACCGGCAGGAAGGGAGCGAGCGCTTTCTTCACGGCCACCGGGCCCGATCCTGGTCCCCCGCCCCCGTGGGGCGTGGAGAACGTCTTGTGGAGATTGAAGTGGAGCACGTCAAATCCCATGTCGCCAGGCCGCGCGATACCCATGATGGCGTTCATGTTCGCCCCGTCATAGTAGAGGAGGCCGCCGGCGTCATGCACGATCTTCGCGATCTCCACTATGTTCTCGTCAAATAGACCGAGTGTGCTGGGGTTAGTGAGCATGAGGGCGGCAACCTCTTCCGAAATCACGGCGCGCAGTGAATCCAGATCCACCCCTCCGCGCGCGTCAGACTTCACCTCGACTACTTGATACCCACAGAACGCCGCGCTCGCCGGGTTTGTGCCGTGGGCGGAGTCGGGCACTATCACCTTGGTGCGCTTTCCGCCATCCCCGCGGCTCTCGTGGTAAGCCTTCACAATCATGAGCCCCGTGAGCTCGCCGTGGGCCCCCGCCGCGGGCTGAAGCGTGGCTTCATCCATGCCTCCGATCTCGCACAGGTATCGGCCAAGCTCATACATCAGTTCGAGGGCCCCCTGGACGAGATCCTCCGGCTGATAAGGGTGGAGGTTGGTGAACCCGGCAAGGGCCGCGGCGTCCTCATTGACCTTGGGATTGTACTTCATCGTGCACGAGCCGAGCGGGTAGAACCCCACGTCGACCCCGTGGTTGCGCTTGGAAAGGTTCGTGTAGTGGCGCACGAGGTCGATCTCACTTACCTCCGGCAACGGAGCGGCGTCCTTGCGGAGCGCCCACTCAGGGAGAACCTCGGCGGGATCCTTCCTCGGGACGTCGCACCGAGGCAGCGAGCACGCCTTCCTGCCTACCTCGCTCCGTTCGAAGATGAGCGGCATAGTCATGCCAATCCCTCCAGTGCGCTGCAAAGTGAGTCGATCTCGTCTTTCGTGCGCTTCTCAGTCACAGCGATCGTCATGACATCGCCAAGGTCCGGGTAGTATCGGCTGAGCGGCAGTCCGCCGAGAATCCGCGAACGAAGGAGAGCAGCGTTCACCTCTTCAGGCGGAACGGGCGTCCGGACGGCGAATTCCTTGAAGAACGGAGCCGAGCTCGCCGGCGCGAACCCCGGGAGCGCAGTGATCCTATCGAATGCGTAGTGCGCCTTTTGCAGGCAGAGGTCGGCAACCTCCCTGATGCCGTCCCTCCCTAGCCACGAGAGGTAGACCGCCGTCGCGAGGGCAAGGAGCGCCTCGTTGGAGCAAATGTTGGAGGTCGCCCGTTCCCTTCTGATGTGCTGCTCCCTGGCCTGAAGGGTCAGGATGTAGCCCCGACGTCCCTGGGCATCCCGAGTCTCGCCGGCGACCCGTCCAGGCATGTTCCTTATGAACTCCTGCCGGCACGCGAGAAAACCGAGGTAAGGTCCACCAAAGCTCATGGGATTGCCAAGACCCTGACCTTCGCCGACGGCTATGTCAGCCCCATATTCCCCGGGGGGAGCGAGGATGCCGAGGGAGATGGGATCGACGCACGCTACGAAGAGCGCCCCCTGCTTGTGGGCGATCTCCGCTGCTGCGGCCATAGCCTCCACCGAGCCTAGGAAGTTCGGGTTCTGAAAGACCACACAAGCGGTCCTTGACGACACGAGCCGCTCCAGCTCCCCGAGGTCGGTGGAGCCGTCGCGCATCCCACACTCGGTCACGTCGATGCCCAGGTTCCTGGCATAGGTCTTCAGAGTGGCGCGGTACTCCGGATGTACCGCCACGGATGCCACCACCTGCTGACGCCGGGTGTGGCGGCACGCCATCGTCGCCGCCTCCGCGACCGCTGTCGCACCGTCATAGAGTGACGCGTTGCTCACATCCATCGCGGTAAGCTGGCACATGAGCGTCTGGTATTCGAAGATGGCCTGCAGCATCCCCTGGCTCATCTCTGCTTGATAGGGCGTGTAAGCGGTGTAGAACTCCGAACGCGAGACGATGTGCCTGACCACGCTTGGCACGAAGTGGTCGTAGGATCCCGCGCCCAGGAACGACACGACCTCGTCCGTGGTCGTGTTCTTGGCGGCGAGGGCCGCCATATGGCGTGCGATCTCGTACTCGGACATGGCTTCCGGGAGGCGCAGGTCTCTCTCGAGCCTCACCTCTCGAGGGATGTCCGAGAAGAGATCATCCACGCTGGAGACTCCGATTTGAGCGAGCATCTCACTACGGTCCCTGTCTGTGTGGGGCACGTAGTTCATCCTTTGCTCGCCTCCTCGGCAACGAAGGCTTCGTACTGTGCGGCGCTCATGAGGCCGTCGAGCTCGCTCGGATCCTCCATCTCTATGACCGCCACCCATCCATCCCCGTACGGATCCTCGTTGATCAGCTCAGGGTGCTCCTCGAGCGCCCGGTTGACCTTGGAGACCTTGCCGCTCACGGGGGCGAACACCTGATCGGCCGTCTTCATGGAATCGAGGTCCGCAAGCGGATCGCGCTGCTTCACCCCGGCTCCCTCGTCCGGAAGGCCGACTCCCACTATCGCGCCCAGTTGCTCCTGGGCATGAGAGGTGATACCCACGGTCGCGAGGCGGCCTTCCACTCGAACCCACTCATGCTTCTCGGTGTATTTCAGGTCCTGTGGATACATTCGCTTCGTCCTCCTTCCTGAGTCGCTCTGAGTCGCTGCTTTCTTGCGCCTTTCCTCCCGACGATATGATTCCCTTGCGGACGGGCTCGGTTCCCGCGTCGGCAGCGTCGTCGTTCCCGCAGCTCGAGCCGATCCAGGCCTTCTCACCATGCCTTTCCCGGCGTCATTGTCCGGCGGCGCTAGAGCGCGCCTTCGCAGCGAGGCTCGCCCGTCAGGCCTGCTCGGGCTTCCCAGGAATGTGTATTTGTTCCACGTGAAACACGACTCGTGGACGAGTCCCCCTCCGCGGGTCCCCCGACGGCGATCTGCGACCCACCGCCGTTGTCGCAGTGTCGTGCGGCTTACTGAGCCTTTCGAACGCGCGGTTTCACGAATGGAGGCCTGACAGCTTCGGCCAAGACTCCTTTGCCGCGAATTACGACTTCGAAGCGCGTTCCAGGCCGCGCCATCTCGGGTGGCACAAAGCACATGCCGATGCCCACTCCCAGGGACGGTGAGAGCGATCCGCTCGTGGTCTCGCCCACGACCGTGCCGTCTTTCGACACCTCGCAGTGAGCCCTCGGCACGCCCTTCTCCAGCAGTCTGAAGCCTGTAAGTCTCCTGGAAACCCCTTTGGCCTTTGCGGCCGCGAGCGAGTCCTTACCGATGAAAGTCGGTTTGTCCATGGCCACGACCCATCCAAGCCCAGCTTCCAGCGGGTTTGTGCCGGGATCGAGCTCGTGACCGTACAGGGCGTAGCCCATCTCGAGCCTCAGGGTGTCGCGCGCTCCCAAGCCGACAGGCTCGATGTCGAACCTCCGGCCCGCTTCCATGAGGGCGTCCCACATGTGTTGCGCGTGACAAGGGTCGAAAAACAGCTCGAATCCGTCTTCTCCCGTGTACCCCGTGCGCGAGATGATGCACTTCACCCCGGCGACCTCGCCCTGCGTGAGGCGGTAATAGTAAAGCTGGGCCAAGGGCACGGGAGTAAGCCCCTGCAGCGTCGCGGCTGAGTCAGGCCCCTGAAGCGCGAGGAGCGCCGTCTCATCCGAGACGTCGGTGATCGCGACGTTGCCGGTGGCGTGAGACTTGATCCAGTCCAGGTCCTTCGACGCATTGGCAGCATTTACCACAAGATAGTAGCGGTCCTCAAGCCTGCAAACAAGGATGTCGTCCACGGCACCGCCGTCCGGATAGCACATGACCGAGTACTGAACCTGACCGACCTCGAGCCGGGCCGCGTCGTTCGTGGTGACTTTCTGCACAAGATCCAGCGCGTCTGGGCCGCTCACCTCGATTTCGCCCATGTGAGACAGGTCGAACAAACCCACTTTCTCTCTGACCTTCTTGTGCTCCTCAATGATCCCCCGGTAGTATACGGGCATCTGCCAGCCGCCGAACTCGATCATCCGCGCGCCGTGCCGTACGTGCAGGTCGTAAAATGGCGTCTTTCTCATCTGGGTGGCCTGCGCCTCGTCCGCACTCACCATTCTCACCTCCGACGTTCTCTCTTGCTCACCGTCCCGGGCCCGAGCACCCGCCCTCCAACGGGCCAAGGAAAACGCAAAACGGGCAAACTCGTTGCCCGTTTCTCTGTCCTTACGCCTGAGAGATTCCCCCGCCAGCCACGTGAGGCGGCGGGTTACCCCGTCGGCGGCACCTCCGGTACGTAGCAGCTCCTTCGGTACCGGTCAATTGAGCGCAAGAGGACAATGGAGGTGCCTCTCCAGAGCGCCGTCAGCGAAGGTGCTTTTGCCTGAGAGTTTGGACACACGCGTGGCAAACGTGCGTCTTGCTCCTTCGGCTCTCTCGCGCCGTGCTCGCGTCCTCGTCTACGTGGTCGTGCGGTCGCACGCGGTCGCGGAGCATCTCCCTCCGACTTCATCCGGCCGCTATTCTGTTCGTGGTCTTGTTCATGTACCTTCTGTACCTATCTATATTAGCCTTGAACCCCGGAATTCCTTCCCGATCGCAGGCCCGAAACGTGATTTCTCAGGAATTCCGCCGCGCTCTCTGGCGTCGTCACATTGATGTACACGCCCATCCCGAACTCGAACCCCGCCGCCACCGTCAGCTTGGGGAAAATCTCAATGTGCCAGTGATAGTATCCTTCACACCGTTCATGAGGCGGCGCGGTGTGAAGGATGTAGTTGTAAGGCGGATCGTCGAGTCCGGCGCCAAGAGCGCCCAGCACGTCCACGAGAACCCCTCCCAGCTCGCGATACCTCGATGGGTCGAGATCCTCGAAAGAGGGAGAGTGGGCTTTCGGCAGAACCCAGGTCTCAAAGGGCATCTTCGAGGCGTACGGCTCCAGCGCGATGAACGCGGACGTCTCAGCCACCACTCTCGCGCCAGCCTCGAGTTCCTGGCTCACGATGTCGCAGAAGACGCATCTGCCCGTCGACTCGTAGTGATGTCTCGCGCCGGCGAGCTCCTCGAGGACAACCGGTGGGACCAGCGGCACGGCCGCGATCTGAGAGTGGGGGTGTTCCAGCGACGCTCCTGCGTCCCTTCCGTGGTTTCTGAAAACGAGGATGTACTTGATCTCGGGCTCCTCGGCAAGACTCTTGTAACGATGACGGTACGCCCGTACGACCTCCGCCATCTGGTCATACGACATGGTCGCCGGGCTGGCGTTGTGGATGGGCGACTCAATGATGACCTCGTGTGCCCCTGTTGCGGGCTTCACGGCAAAGACTCCCGACGTCGAGGGTTGCACCGTAGGTTTCCACGTGAGGGCGGGGTACTTGTTGGGCACCCCCCTCACCCACCAGCCCGCGTGATCCGGTTGCGTTCCGTCTTGCCGGAACGAGAAAATCTCCGGCGGGGTCTGCGCCTCGTTGCCAGGGCAAAACGGACAAGCATCGCTTCTCTCGGGGCGGACCTTGACCGTCGTGGGGTCCCCATGCACGAAGTCCTTCGGCCTCTTGGCACGCTCGGTTGCTACCAGCACCCACCGCCCCGTCACAGGGTCAAGCCTCAGCTCAGGCACCAACCGACCCTCCCCGCGTGACCACCTGCGTCAAGCGACACAACGAAAACCTCATGTCGCCGTGCGCGCGCCGCCAACATTTTACCTCCCGCGCCAGAACACTTCAAGTGCCGAGTAGATATTATGATGGTACGGAATCATCGAGTCGCAAGACAGAAGGAGGATCCCCGGTGTATCGCCTGCTCGAAAGGATAGTCGGCCCCCTCCTCAAGTGGCGCAAGAAAACCTGCATTCTTGTAGTGAAGCGCCGGGTGTGACTCTTCGCTCGGTGGGCGGCCTTAAGAAGCCCTCTAGAGCCCTGCGTGAGATCGACCGCGCATGCTCGAAGGGGTCTTCCCAAGCTGCGCGGCCCGGATCTCGGGTTACCAGGCCCTGGGCTTGCAGAGGATCTCCTCGACCCTGAGGCCGAATATGTTGTTTGAGTGCTCGGGCACTATGATCGCGGCAGTGTCAGCTCCCGCGCTCGTCCCGCCCACTGCCACCACACGCTCGCCGTAAGGCACGGCGCCGGCGTCCAGCGCCATCACGGAGACCTCCACACACACTTTGAGCCCCTGGCCCAGCATCCTGAGAGCCGCCGCGATTATCTCAGGAGGGTACAAGCCCCCGAACTTCAGCCTCAGCGAGCGGTCCACGCCGGCAAGCACGTGCGTAGTGGTGAGGACCCTCACCCCGCGTGAGGCGAGGTCCTGCCTCACCTCGGGTGGCATCTCGTCCACGCCGGGGCTGCTGAATCCCACATGATGGGTGACGCACACGATCGATAGACCCGCTGCGCCGATCTCGAGGGCCTTTCTCGCCGTCGTCCCGGAACTCGACGCGATCACCAGATGGCGGATCCCCTCGCGCCTCGCGGCCTCGATGGCTATCCTCAGAGTCTCGCTGGTGTTCTCCTCACCGGCTTTGGCCCATATCACCCAGACCACCTCCAGTGCTGTGAGCGGCAGCCGCTGACGCCTTCTCTCACGCCCTTAGCGCGACGCGTGCCAACAGCAAGGCGACCGCGATCGCGGGTAGCATGTTCGCCACGTGGATCTTCTTGATACCTAGCATGTCCACACCTATCCCTACGATGAGCAAGCCGCCCACCGCGGTCATCTCTCGCACCGCCGCATCGCTGAGGAATGCTTTGATGCCCGTGGCCGCAAGGGTCAGCGTGCCCTGGTATACGAGGATCACCCCCGCCGATAACGCGACCCCGATGCCGAGGGTCGCGGCGAAGGCGATTGAGCAAAACCCGTCCATTATCGCCTTTGTAACTAGAAGCCGGTAGTCCCCCGTGAGGCCATCTTGGATCGATCCTAGGATGGCCATGGGGCCCACGCAGAACAGAAGGCTCGACGCGATGAATCCTCTCGCGAGCGTGCCGCTCTCGCCGCGAGCGAAGCGCGCCTCTACCCTTGACGCGGTGCGCTCAAGCCACCCCTCGATGTCGACTGCGGTCCCGACGGCGGAACCGATCGCCATGCTGAAGAGCGCCACGAGGACGTCCTTCGTTTCGAGCGCCATGCTCATCCCGATGAAGATGGTGAAGACGCCAACGCCCTGGACGACCGTGTGAGCCATCCTATCCGGTGTCTTCCTCCTCAGCGCGAGCCCGAGCGCGGTGCCCGCGAGCACGGTTGCTACGTTAATGGCGGTGCCGGTCAAGCCTTGTACCTCCTGCCGTCTTGTGCTTCGATCGTTTGTTCGCGCGGCTGCCGCGGTCCGACGCGCGAGGCGGTGTGCCGAATCGGACCGAGGCAGCGACCGGCTCGCGTTCACCGGTCGTCCCGTCCAATCTCCTTCACAGCGAGATAGGCCGGATGATGTAGGCCACCCCATTCCTCCACGCCCGCAGAAGCTCCTCCCTCTTGTATACGACGTGTCCCTCCGCTTCCGTTCTGCCGGCCGGATCGTTCACGATCACGTCCCCGCTCTTAGTGAAGCCGCGCACGAGAACGAGGTGGCCTGAAGAACTCGTGAGTGGCCCGCCCTTCAGCTGCCCCGGCCCGAATCTTATGGAGATGATGACCGGGCGGCCAGCTGCTATTTCCGCCTGCACCGGCTCGAACCCCGAAAAGCGCGTTACGTACGCTTCGAAGCCATACAGAGCCGCCGCGGCTGTGTTGAACGGCCAGTTGCCGTAGATGGAGTTGAGGCCGTCGTAAACCTGCCGAGCCAAGGTAGCCGTGGGAACGGAGACTCCGTAGTATTCCAGGGCCATCGCCACGCAGGTGGGGGAGCATATCCTCCCTGCGATCGCTGGATCCTCGCTCCGCTGCGACCTAAAGGGCACCGGGAGATCCCTCGCCCACGGGGCTCGCGCGGGATCGGACGGTGGAGCGAACGCGGGCACCACGTCTTCGCTCGTCGTATCAGCGTAGCACAGGGCAACCAGCCTCAAGACAGGGGTAGCATCGCGTTTCTCGGAAACAAGCGTGATCCGGTACTGAAGGACTGAAGCCTTCGAGCTCAGTTCGAGCGTATCCTCGTTAACAAAGCCGAAGGCATCCTTCTTGAGCCCGGGCGTGCCGGGAGACCTCAGCCTTCCCCATCGCGCTATCTCGTACCAACCCGTCCAACGGGAGTCATCGAAGCCGGCGCGTACCTCGATGACAGCCCCGGTTCCCTCCGGGGCCGTGATATTCCACGAAGGCACCACGTTATTGAAGGCGAACGCCGTCCGGAGAGGCTCAGATGTCACCGTGCCGGCGCTGGCGTACCCCGCCGGCCCCTTTTCAAGGACGAGGCCTTCAATGCGGCCACTGGTGGCTCCGACGGCCGCCTCCCCGGGAACCGTGGCAGGCGCATCCGTGCTCCAGGCCAAGCCGACGCTCTTGGCACCGGCGAAGTCAGCCCGGAGGGAATGCTTGACCGTAGCGCTCACAGGCGCGGCCAGCGCAGGACACGAAGTCAGCCCAATCAGCCCGATGAGCGCGACCAGCGCCAGCGCCGCCGACGCGATCGGCGCGATCGGAGCGGCGCCGGACGCGGCGCCCAAGAACCCCATTCCGATGCCGATGTGACCCGCGTGCATCCGCAGCCTCCTCTCTCCGGTTTCCGCTTCCCTGGACTGGAGAGCTCCCGCTTGACCCGCATTTGTTGACCCGCACTTGCGCGCTCCCACCGCCCTATCGGCTCAGCGCCGCCCTTGGCCGTGAGGGGATGCGCCCCGCTGGGCCCGCTAGGGACGAAAGCGATGAAAGCGCGGTCCCGACCGCGCGGCCGTCCACTACGGACCGGGGTGGTGGGGTTTCAGATAGTAGCTTTTCTACGGGGGTCACGGGTTTACCTGCTTACCTTGCACTCCCTTTTTCTCCTGAGAAGCTGTTCGGTCGCAGGTCGCTCCAATCTGGCGCCTCTGCGCGGCAGCACCACTTCGCCCCGCGGCCCAGCCGCGCGTGTTGCCTTTGCGTGTCGGGTATGCTATAGTTGAGACATCTGAATCTTGGACACCACGGCAATGAAGGGGCCGCCGCGCACCACGGCGTCAAGAGAGCAAGCCAAGAGCTGAGAGGCTTGCCGCACGGGTCGCAAGCATCCCACCCTGGAGCCGCGAACGATGAGTTCGACGGAGTTCCACCGTTATCAGGAAGCCTGCGCCGGCGCGGTGTGCGGCAGTGTACGGCAGCGCGGCGCAGGGGTGAGCGGGCGGCTGCGTGTTCATGCATGTTCGTGCTTGAGAGACCAGCGCCAAGCGGGGTGGCACCGCGGAGGTTTGGGCCTTCGCCCTCGATGGGGGCGAAGGCCTAAGCATTATCCACCGTCCGACCTCAGAGCGTGAAGGCCCGCGAAACACGTTGAGCTTCCTGGGAACTCGCGGAGCATCCAGAGGCCCCACGGGCCACGATTGGGCCCAGACCTCGAAAGGTCGGTCGATCATACCACTAAGGAGGGATAGTGGCGCCCGGGTTTCTTGCCTGGGGCGAAAGCCGCACCGTCGGTCGGTCGGTAGCGGACCTCGGTGCAGGCAAGGATCTCAGTATGCGCCGGATGGAGCGATGGAGAAGCAAGAGGGTTTCGTTGAACACATAGCGTCGAAGGCGGAGGACTTTTCGCAGTGGTACACCGACGTGATACTCAAGAGTGAACTCGCTGATTACGCTCCCGTGCGTGGGTGCATGGTCATAAGGCCATACGGGTACACGCTCTGGGAGAACATGCAGGCCCGCCTTGATGCACGCATCAAGGCGACCGGACACAAGAACGCGTATTTCCCCCTCTTCATCCCCGAGAGCTTCCTGCGCCGGGAGGCGCAACACGTAGAGGGCTTCGCCCCCGAGGTCGCATGGGTGACGCGTGCCGGTAGCGAAGATCTAGCCGAGCCCCTCGTCGTGAGGCCGACGTCGGAGACGGTGATCGGGTACATGTATTCGAAATGGATCAAGTCCTGGCGCGATCTCCCAGTGCTCATCAACCAATGGGCGAACGTCGTAAGGTGGGAGAAGACCACGCGTCTGTTCCTCCGGACATCGGAGTTCCTCTGGCAGGAGGGGCATACTTGCCATCGCACCGCTGAGGAAGCCGAGGAAGAGACCATCAAGATGCTCGAGGTGTATCGAAGCTTCCTAACGGAGGACCTGGCCATTCCGGTGGTCGCCGGCAGAAAGACTGAAAAGGAGAAGTTCGCGGGAGCGGTGAGGACGTACTCGGTGGAGGCGCTCATGACTGATGGGCGGGCGCTTCAGGCCGGCACGTCACACAACCTCGGCCAGAACTTCGCGAAAGTCTTCGACATCACCTTCCTGGACCAAGACGACCAGCTCAAGCACGTCTGGCAGACCTCCTGGGGAGTCTCAACCAGACTCATAGGCGGCATCATCATGGTGCACGGGGACGAACGGGGCCTTGCGCTTCCACCGCGAGTCGCGCCCACACAAGTGGTGATCGTGCCCATCGCGCCTTCCGCAGCCCGGGAGACAGTGCTGGCGATGGCCCGCGATATCCGAACGCGGCTCGAGAGAGTGTGCAGGGTGGACATGGACGCTCGCGAGGAGTTCTCGCCGGGATGGAAGTTCAACGAGTGGGAGCTGAAGGGGGTCCCGGTGAGGCTGGAGATCGGGCCGCGCGACATCAAGGCGGGGCAGGTCGTGCTAGTGAGGCGCGATACCGGGGAGAAGATGACGGCAGGCATTGACCACCTTGAACGGGCCGTTGAGGACCTGCTGGCCTCTGTCCAAAGGGGACTATACGAGCGCGCGAAGCGGTTCATGGATCAGAACACCCATCGCCTTGAGGACTACGATGAATTCAAGAGGATCATGGAGACCCAGAGGGGCTTTGTGTACGCCCCCTGGTGCGGCCATCAAGAGTGCGAGGTCGCCGTCAAGGAGGAGATCGGGGCCACCATCAGGTGCATACCGCTGGAATCCAAGGATAGCTCCGGAAGGTGCATCCGCTGTGGGTCTGAGACAGACCTCTGGGTATACTTTGCGAAGGCCTATTGAGCCACCAGGATCGCGCCCAAGCACGTCGCCAGGCTCCGGGCGGTGAGGCCGCGCAGCCGAGCAGCCTCGCAGGCGGACGTATGTACGACGTTCGGCGGGAGGACCATCGCCTCCCGCCGAACGCTCCCGTGTCCCGCGGCGCCGAGCCCCACGGCCTGAACCTGAGCCTGAACCTGAGCCTGAGTCCGAGCCTTCGGCCAAGGGTCGGCCAAGGCTCTGCCAGGGGGGCCACCACGACATCAGAGTGGCACCACAATCCCACCATGCGATCCCGCCTCGGGATGTGCTACAACCCTAGTTGAGATGGCGCGCGGAGATCTCCCTGACGACATCGAGCACGTAGAGGATGTTTTCCCGGGAAATATGCCTGTGCGTGACCATCCGCACGCCCGTCGGGGGACGCTCCGACGCCTTGACGTTGTATTCAGCGAGTTCTTTCAGGAATGACCGGGTGTCGAGGCCGAGTCCAGCCACGTCGAGGTAGACCATGTTGGTCTGAACCGTCTCCAAGTCCACGCTTATTCCGGGGATGTCCGCGAGCCCCTCCCCCAAGAAGCGCGCGTTCTCGTGATCTTCCCGCAGCCGGTCCACCATCTTTTCAATCGCTACGATGCCTGCGGCGGCTATCACTCCCGCTTGGCGCATGCCTCCTCCTACCATCTTGCGGCACTTTCTGGCTCGCTCGATGAAGTCCCGGCTGCCCACGAGAACCGAACCCACCGGGGCTGAAAGGCTCTTTGAGAGACAGAACATGACGGAGTCGAACGGCCGGGCGATCTCGCGTGCGTCCACGCCAAGCGCGATGGCGGCATTGAAGATCCTCGCGCCGTCGAGGTGGGTGGCAAGGCCTCTCGAGCGGGCGATGTTGCAGATGGCGGCCATGACATTGAGAGGAGTGACCGTACCTCCCCCTCTATTGTGGGTGTTCTCCACCGTCACAAGACGCGGTGTGGGATAGTGGATGTTGGCCCCCCTTATCGCGGCCGCGATGTCATCCGGATCCAGCACTCCGTGCCTCCCTGGGATGAGCCGCGGCATGACGCCCGCGACGGCGGCTAGCCCGCCGACCTCGTAGTAGTACATGTGGCATTCGGACTCCATGATGACCTCGTCCCCGCGTTGCGTGTGAGCGAGAACCGCGACCAGGTTACCCATGGTGCCGCTGGCCACGAAAAGAGCGGCTTCTTTTCCGAGCCTCTCCGCGGCGAGCTCCTCAAGCCTATTCACCGTGGGGTCCTCGCGCGTCACGTCGTCGCCGAGGGGCGCCGTCGCCATGGCCCGAAGCATTTCCTCCGTGGGAAGCGTGACCGTGTCGCTCATCAAGTTAACCGCTTCTCGCATGATCCCGCAACCTCCTTCGACAACCGGTTTTCCTCAGCCCGCAGGCAGTTTAGCGGGAAAGGCTCCGTGGGTGGGCGGACAGGTCAACGGGCGGCCTCGGCCCGCCTCGGCCCAGTTAGCCGCAGTTAGCTCATGTACAGCGCCCGCGTCCGCGGCGTCCCCGCCCCGCCCCGGCGCACGAGCAGTTCTCGCCGCTGCGCACGTGCCGTCCCACGCAGGCCGCAGGCCGCAGGCCGTCCACGCTCCCACGATGTCTCGTTGTCCCTGCCGTCCCGTGTCCAGGCCCAAGGCTTAGAGAATCGACTTGATGAAAGTCCTCGCCTCCGGCGTCTTCGGGCTTTCGAAGAGCTCGGCCGGCGTCCCTTCCTCCACGAACGATCCCTCGTGCATGAAGAGCGCCCTCTGCGCGACCCGTCTGGCGAACCCCATCTCATGTGTGACCACGATCATCGTCATGCCTGCCTTCGCCAGGTCCTCCATGGCGGTGAGGACCTCTCCGATCAGCTCGGGGTCCAGGGCCGACGTGGGCTCGTCGAAAAGCATCACCTTGGGATTCATGGCCATGGATCGCGCTATAGCCACGCGCTGTTGCTGCCCCCCCGAGAGCTGGTCCGGGTAGGCATCCGCCTTGGCCTCCAGCCCGACCTTGCCGAGCATTCCCAAGCCGATCTCCCTGGCGCGAGCCTCGGGCATCTTCTTCACTATGCGCAACGCGAGGGTGACGTTATCGAGCGCTGTGAGATGTGGAAAGAGGTTGAAGTGCTGAAAGACGAAGCCCATCTCCTCGCGGAGGGCTTGGAGGTTGGTTCTTCGCGGGTCTATGAGCTCGCCGTCCACCCACACCTCACCGGTGTCGGGTGGCTCGAGGTAGTTCAAGCACCGGAGAAGCGTGCTTTTCCCCGACCCGCTGCGGCCGAGGATCACGACCACCTCGCCCTTGTACACCTGGAAGTTCACGTCGCGAAGCACGTGCAGCCGGCCGAAGTGCTTATTCAGACCGACCACTCTGATAATCGGTTCCCCAGCCACAAGGCTCTCCTCCCACGCAGCGCCGTCCCGGCGGAACGCCCAGAGAGGTTCCCTCCTCCTTGCCCAGGCTCATCGCGCTCGGGACGTCTGTGCCAAGGCTCCCCCACCGGCGCGGCGCTGACACAGCTCATCCACAGGTCAGCACCGGACAAGACACCGCAAGGCGAGGGGGTCATCGGCCATCGAGAGGGCAGCCTCTCGCCACGCCGGATAGACGCAGCTCCAATTTAGAAAAGAATAGCACGTACATGACCGCAGACGCAAGGTACAAGGCGGCCGTTGTCGCAAAAGGCACCGTGTATCCGAAGCGCTCTGTCATGAACCCCCCGGCCACGCTTCCTCCGGCCCATGCGAGGTTCCACGCCATGCCCCGAAGACTGCTCAGAATCGCCCTGTCATCGGGTGACACCGCCTCCATGCTGAAGCTGCTGTCGAGAGGCCCGGCCATGTTCATGAGCGCCGACCGCACGAGCATCGCGGGCACTATAAACAGGATGTCGCCGGCGAACGCCATCCCGAGAAGGAACGGCACCGACGCGAGTTGCGTGTAAGCGACCGTCTTCACTTTTCCCCAACGTTCGGCGAGAACCGGCGCAAGGAGAGTGCCAGCCATCGTCATGACCATCGATCCTGCGAATACGAGCCCTATCATCGACTGACTCGCACCCCTGTCGGCCAGGAACACCGCAAGGAATGGCACCATTATCCCGGCTCCTAGGGACATCACGACAGACGTTGCGACGAACTGCCACACCAGGAGGAAGCGTTTTTGGCCCGGCCGGTACGCGCGGGTGGGGCACTCGGGGGAAGCCGCTCCCCCTCCGGCGCGGGACTCGTGAGAACGCCCCTCTTTCAGCGCAAGCAAGGGCGCGGCGGATGCCGCCAGGAAGATGGCGCCTATCATCATCGTTGCCCGGAGCGCCGCCGCTCCAGGTGATAGCAGCCTCGGCGCGACGGAGGCGGAAACTCCCGGCAAGACTCCTCCGAGTGCGTTTCCCACCACCCCTACTGCCAGCACCATGGTGCTGTTCACGCCGAAGAGATACGCCCTCTCGTCGTCGCCGCTGTTCTCGGCCAGGAACGGAGCGGCACTCACGTAGGAAAAGGCGGTGCCGGCACCGAGGAGCCCCTGAAAGAGCAAAAGGGTTGGTCGCGTGGAGGATAGCGAGACACCAACGGCCCCGAGCGCTGCTATGGCGGTTCCTACGAGAAGAGCCTTCCGGTGGCCGGTTGCGCGGGCGACCGCGGCAGCCGGAAGGCTGGCGATGCCTGTGACCAAGGCAGCGAACCCTGTCATGACACCCAGGAAATCGCGGGTATGGCCGAGGGCAATGACATAGAGTGCTAGGACGACCTGGAAGACGCCAAACTGCAGCGAGGCCAGCGCGCTGCTTAGGAGGAAAAGCCTCGCGTTGCTGGAGAACATACGGACTCTGCTCGCATACGAGGAGAAGGCCAGGGACAAGGTGCCGCGCACGTCTACGTCTCCTCTGCAGGCCGGCCCCAACTCTTGCTCAGGTACCACTCTTCTTTCCTCGGATCGAAGTAGACGTCGAACGTCTGGCCAGTGTCAACCGCTACTCGATAGAACCTCCTGCCGTGCTGGTCCCACCAACTCTTGGACCGGCCCCGTCCGGAAGCGGGTGTGGCGAACGCAGCGTCCTCCCATGCCTTCTTGATCTCGACGATTCTGTATTCCTTGCCCTTCCACTTCATGCTGACGGGATCGAGGCTTTCGCCAGAGCGCGTCACTTCGATCTTCTCGTGGTGGAAACCTATCACCGCACCACGACCTCCTTCGCACCCACTCCCATCACCTCGCGCTCGTCGTCCGCGCCGTCTGAAAGCGGCATGTCCAGCCGCAGCCCACCAGCAGGCGGCTGTCTTCTCTTGCGCGCCGAACCAGCCTTGGTTGTCAGGAGCGGTTTCACCAGCGCCACGATGTCGCGGTGTACCTCCCGCATCGGCCTGTTGCCGTCGATGACCTCAACTCTCTGTCCTCGCCGCCGTAGCTCAGCGATGGCGTCGAGGTAATGCTCGGCCACCTTCTCGAGCTGAGGCGTCTCTTCGTACAGTTCAACGTGCCATCTTGCTTGGTTTCGTCTGCGTTCCGCCACCAGCGGTGGAACCTGCAGGTAGACCGTCAAATCCGGAACGATGGTCTTGGAGTTTATTTGTTCGAGCCATCGCCTGTCCACGCTGAGTGACTGGTAGGCGAGGGAGGAGAGGACGTACCTGTCGCAGATGACCACCACGCCTCCCTCCAGCTTGGGTCGGATGTCAACCTCGAGGTGGTCCACGCGGTCCGCAGCGAATAGTAGCGCCAGGCACCTCGGGTCGATGCTCTCGAATTTCCCATTGTGGGACGGGGCGCCGACCCGCTTGGCGAGGATCGTCCGTATGAGCCCGCCCACCGGACCGTCAGTCGGCTCCTTGGTCAGATGGACCGGGAGATTGAGCTTCATGGCTATGTACTCTTTCAGTTTCACGGCTTCGGTAGTAACGCCGGAACCGTCTATCCCCTCGATGACGATGAACTTGCCTTTCTCCATCGACAACTCCTCTTCCCGGGCGCTCGTGCCTGCTTCTTCTAGTATTATACCTTTGCCTCCTTCACATAGCAACGAAGGTGCAAGCTGCCGGTCGAGGGGATCATGTCAGCGAGGCGAGCTTCTTCGACAATAGGTCGAGCCCGGTTTCGAGGACACTCGCGTTCCCGCCGAATCCTATCCTGAGATACCCTTCCATCTCAAAGCATGACCCCGGCACCACCAAGACTCCGTCCTCCTTCACCAATTCCTCGGCTATCTCAAGGGAAGGCGCATCGGCGGCGTATCTCACGAAGACGACCACACCTTCCCTCGGAAGGACGCACCTGACAAGCCCGGAATTCTCCCGGAGCCACTCATTGAGCGTGGAGAGATTCCTTCGAGCTATTGACCGGCTTCGGGCGAGCACCTTGTCTGCGCTGCGGAGCGCAGCAAGCGCGAGAAGCTGCGATGGTCCTGCGGGGCATATGGAAGTGTAGTCACGGAGGATCGAGCACTTCTCTATTATCTCTTCGGGACCGACTATCCAACCTATACGGAGGCCGGGAAGCCCATATGCCTTCGACATGCTGCCGATGCTCACCGCGCTGTCGGAGAATCTCTGGGCGGACGGCGATGCCACGCTGTCTGACAGGGACAAGCCCCTGTACACCTCGTCCGACACGAGCACGGCCTCGAGTTGCTCCGCGATATCGCATACCGCAGCCATGCTGCCCGCGTCTATGGGCGCGCCTGTCGGGTTATGAGGGTGGTTGATAACGATCATCTTCGCACCCTGTGCAACCAGAGCCTCGAGCTCCGAGATGTCCGGTCTGAAGCCCTGTGCCTCGTCCAAGCGCCACAGCTTGACATCAGCTCCCTGGGACCGCGGGACCTCATACAGCTGCTGGTAGGCCGGGAACTCCGAGATCACGATATCGCCCGGCTCCAGCAATGCCGCGAAGACGAGGAAGTTCGCCTCAATGGCGCCCGTCGTGACGAGGACGTTTTCCGAACCGCGACCGGGATACATCTTGGCAATCTCCTGCCGCAGCTCCGGGATCCCGCGGCTATCCGTGTACCCCAAGCTGACGGGCGCGTCTCCGCGCAGCGCTTCGGCCCCACAGATCTCCTCCAGTTCTGCCAGGGTGAAAGGCTCTATCGAGCTAGCGGCGATGTTGTATCGCGCCGTGAACTCGTAGCGGCCAAACCATCTTTCGATGGAGAACGGCTCTATCCTCATCTTGCCGACCCCTCCTCCGCCCCGCTTCTAATCTCCTCCTATTTTCTCCGGCGCAGACGAAGATCCCTTTCCGCCTCCGTTCTTGTGTTTCGCAACTTTGAGGCGGTTGACGGCCTTCTGAAGGGACGCCCGGGCGCGTGCCAACACCACGTGTTCCCTGCTAGTGGCTAGGATCTCCTCGGCCCGCCGCTTGGCCGAGAGAGCCCGCTCGACGTCGATCTCCCCCGGCATCTCTGCAGCCTCCGCTAGGACGATGACCTTGCGCGGTGAGACCTCCATGTATCCTTCGCTCACCGCCAAGGTGAGCCGGGAAGCTCCCGTCCGCACCGTGAGCACTCCCACCGCGAGCCTTGCGATCAAGGGTATGTGGCCGGGAAGGATCCCGATGTACCCGGACACTGTCGGAGCTATGACCGATTCCACGTCACCTGAGAACTCCATTCTGTCAGGCGTTACGACCTCAAGCCGCATTGTCTTGGACACGGCTCAGGATGCCTCCCGGTGCGCGATGATCTCCGCCTTCTCCACGGCCTCGTCAATGGTACCGACCATATAGAACGCTTGTTCGGGTAACGCATCGTGCTTTCCTTCAAGGATCTCAGCAAACCCCCGCACCGTCTCATCGACGGGCACAAACCGCCCGGGGATCCCCGTGAACTGCTCGGAGACGAAGAAGGGCTGGGAGAGGAATCTCTGTATCCTTCGCGCTCGGGCTACGATGCGCCGGTCATCAGGGGATAGCTCGTCGACACCCAGGATGGCTATGACGTCCTGGAGATCCTTGTAGCGCTGCAGGATGGCTTGCACGCTGCGCGCGGTGTTGTAATGACGCTCCCCGACCACCCGCGGATCGAGAAGTCTGGATGTGGACGCAAGTGGGTCCACAGCCGGGTATATCCCCATTTCGGCTATGCTCCTCTCCAGGTTTGTCGTGGCGTCGAGGTGGCTGAACGTCGTGGCAGGCGCGGGATCCGTGTAGTCGTCCGCCGGCACGTACACGGCCTGAATCGAGGTGATAGCCCCGCGACGCGTTGAGGTGATCCTGTCCTGGAGGGTCCCTAGCTCCGAGGCAAGGGTCGGCTGGTAGCCAACGGCGGACGGCATCCGCCCCAACAAGGCCGATACCTCGGCGCCGGCTTGGATGAACCTGAATATGTTGTCGATGAATAAGAGCACGTCCTGACCTCTATCGTCGCGGAAGGCCTCAGCTACAGTGAGGCCGCTGTACGCCGCCCTCAGCCGCGCTCCGGGCGGCTCGTTCATCTGGCCGAAGACTAGCACGGCCTTGTCGAGAACGCCCGACCTCTTCATGGACAGCCACAGCTCGTTCCCTTCCCGCGTCCGTTCTCCAACCCCTGCAAAGACCGACACTCCGCCGTGCTCTGCGGCGACGTGCCTAATGAGCTCCATGATGAGCACGGTCTTGCCGACACCCGCTCCTCCAAACAGGCCGACCTTACCGCCGCGCGGATACGGCGCAAGCAAGTCGATGGCCTTGATACCGGTCTCGAGCATGCGCAGGTGCGTGTCCTGCTCCTCAAAGGAAGGCGGCTTGCGGTGTATCGGCCTGCGCGGAGCGTCCGTCTCTGGGATGGGCGGCCCACCGTCGATGGTCTGCCCAAACACGTTGAGCACGCGCCCGAGAACGGCTTCGCCCGTGGGAACGGTTATGGGGCGGCCGTCGGAGAATGCCTCCACGCCTCGACGAAGGCCTTCGGTGGGGGAAAGGGCCACGCACCGGACGAGTCCCCCTCCCACGTGGCTTGCCACCTCTGCCACGACGGCTGTTTCGCTCGCTCCCGAGGCCGCCTCGTCCTTCCGCTCGCCTGTGCGTATGTTCACACTCCCCGTGGCCGGGACGGCGCGCCCGGTCCTGCGCGCTGGCGAGGCGCCACTTGCGGGTTTGGCGATGAACACGGCGGAGTGTATCGGAGGGAGGTTGTCCTCCGCTTCGAAGCTGATGTCGATGACTGCACCTCTAACCCTGACTACATGCCCTCTCATGTCTTACTCCCTCGTTTTCAAGCCACTCTTTTCAAGCCTCTCTTGAAGGGTGCGACCGCGACAACGGCCGCGGAAATCGCTCTGACATGGCTCGACGGCTCGACGCCCGGCTCGGCTGAGCACGCTCTCGTGCTTCAGGCAGGTCACCGTGAGCCTCCTTCGTTGGGCGAGGAGGGCGCGACCAGTCCGTCGATGAGCGCTTCCGCGCCCCCGACGATGTCGGCTATCTCGCGGGTGATCTGCGCCTGCCGCGACCTGTGGAACGCGAGCGTCAGACGCTCGATGAGCTGCGAAGCGTTGTCCTGGGCCGCGCTCATGGCGGTCATCCTCGCCCCTCGTTCTCCCGCCTCCGCCTCAAGCAGCGCCCTGTACACCTCGACCTCGACATACCTGGTCACCAAGTGGTCCACGACTTCTCTGGGGGACGGCTCGAAAAGGCACGTGCCGGTCGGGATCCGGTCCGCGCGGGCGCTCTCGAAGGGCGCAATGGGGATCAACCGGAAGATCCTGGGCCGTTGCTCGGTCACCGAGTAGAACCGGGAATAGACCAGGTACACGTGGTCGACTTCTTTGGCGTCATACGCCTTCAGTATCCTCGCCGCCACCGCTCTTGCCAGTGCAAACGTCGGACGCTTGGACGCGAGGCTCCTCTCCTCGAGTATCGGAATGCCCAGCTCACGACAAGCCCGCCCGCCGACTCGGCCGATAGCGATCACTCTTGCCGCTTCGCGGCCGCTCGTGCGATCTATGAGGTCCAGCGCGGCCGCGATGATGTCATCGTTGTACCTCCCGCACATCCCCCTGTCGGAGGTGACCAGCATCACGCACACCGTGTGCGGCGGGCGCGCGATCATGAGCGGATGCGCGTATCCCGCCAGCGACGAGATGTCCAGCAGGACCTCGCTGATTTTCCTTGCGAACGGGCGAGCCGCCTCGACCCTAGCCTGGGCTTGCCTGAGCTTGGCTGCGGCCACGAGTCTCATTGCCCCGGTGAGGTGACGGATCTCGCGAATGGTCCGGATGTGCCGTCTGACTTCACGCAGACTCCGCATGGCGCCCCATCACCCCCGCGAGATCCGCCTTGAAGACGTCCAGCGCACGGGCGAGATCCCCTTCCACTTCGTCAATTCGTCCGGTTTCGCGTATCCGGCGCACAAGAGCCGGGCGCTCTTCCTTGATGCGCATCAGGAACTCCCTCACGAACCACCTGGCCTGGTCCACCGGGACATCCTCGAGCCACTCTCCAGAAAGCGCGAACAGCACGATGATCTCGTCCTCGATAGCCAGGACCTCGTGGTTCGGTTGCTTTAGAACCTCCACTATTCGTTCGCCTCGACGAAGCTGTGCCTGTGTGGCCTTGTCCAGATCCGCCCCGAATTGGGCGAAAGCAGATAGCTCGCGGTACTGCGCGAGGTCAAGCCGCAGACGAGATGAAAGGCTTCTCATCGCGGGAAGCTGAGCGTCGCCGCCGACGCGCGACACCGAGAGCCCGACGTTCACAGCTGGCCGGACGCCGGAGAAGAACAAGTCGCTCTCAAGGTAAATCTGGCCGTCCGTGATGGAGATCGTATTGGTCGGAATGTACGCAGACACGTCTCCAGCGAGTGTCTCGACGATCGGCAGCGCGGTCATCGATCCCCCGCCTCGTTCCTTCGACAGCTTGGCAGCTCGTTCGAGGAGCCGACCGTGGATGTAGAAGACGTCCCCTGGGTAGGCTTCCCGCCCCGGGGGCCTGCGGAGAAGCAGAGCGACCTCTCTGTGCGCGGCGGCGTGTTTCGAGAGGTCGTCGTACACGACGAGCACGTCCCTGCCGCCATACATGAAGTGCTCGGCCATCGCGCAGCCCGCGTACGGGGCAATGTACTGAAGTGGCGCTGGGTCACTCGCTGATGCCGCCACGACGATTGTATAGGAAAGGGCGCCGTGCTCCTCGAGCACGCCAACGGTCTGTGCTATGCTGGACGCTTTCTGGCCTATGGCAACATATACACAGAGCACCCCCGACCCCCTCTGACTGATTATCGCGTCTACCGCGATGGACGTCTTGCCCGTTTGTCGATCGCCGATGATGAGCTCACGCTGTCCCCTCCCGATGGGCACCATGGCGTCCACGGCGAGAATTCCCGTCTGCAGCGGCACGCTCACGGGTTCCCGGTCTGCGATCCCGGGTGCTGAGCCCTCGATATTACGCCTAGAACGCGCCAGGATGGGCCCCTTCCCATCCAGAGGCTCACCGAGAGGGGTCACCATGCGTCCGAGCAGCTCTTCCCCCACAGGCACGTCGACAACTCTCCCCGTGCAACGGACGACGGTGCCCTCGACGAGCCCTTCTCCACCACTAAAGACAATGCATCCCACCTGATCCGCATCCAAGTCGAGGACCATCCCCTCGCCGCCTCCATCGAACGCCACCAGCTCGCCGGCCATGGCCGACGGGAGCCCGCTCACTCTCGCTACGCCGTCACCGACGGCGACCACAGTGCCGACTTCCTCCACCACGGGAAGCGGCGTCTGGCTCTCGACCATTCGTATCGCAGATCTGATGGCTTCTCGCGTCGGGCGCACGTCGGCAGTTGGAGTGGCAGGAGTCGCCACACCCGCGGCGGGTCCGGCCGCCGCGCGAAGGTGCTCGTCTAGTCTCGCCCTGAGCTCCTCCAGGCCCCGACTCGTGCTTGCGTCAAGCACCGTGTTCCCCAGCTGAAAGACGATCCCACCCAGTAGGGAGGGGTCATGCTCAAATGAGATGGCGATGGGGCTCCCGAGCGCCTCCGCCGCGTGGGTGCGGATGCGCTCTCCGAGTTCCGATGACAGCGGTCTCGCGGTCCGCACCATGATCCTCAGCGGGCTTTCTGACGGCGGCTGTTGCTTTCTTCTGATGGGCCTCATAGTCTCCTCTCCCCGACGATCGCGAGCCAGCCTTCGTCTAGAACGCGCCGCGCGAGGGCTTCGTCATCGGAGGAACCGATCCTCCTTCCCACGACCGCGCTCGCGGTGGATATGACGAGATCCACGATATCGTCGCGCAGAGCCTCGAACGCTGCCTGCCGCTCCCGGGCAGCCTCGATCCTCGCCCGCTCTAGAATGGCCTGAGCCTCTTTGCGCGCAGCGTCCAGGATCTCCGCCTGCGCCCGCTCCCCCTGAACCATTGCCTTCTCGATGATGTCCTGCGCCTCGCTTCTCGCCTGAGCCAGGCGTGACTCATACTCCTGCTTCATTCTGGCGGCCTCCGCCCGGCTCTGCGCCGCCTCCTCCAGTGACCGTCTTATGCGCTCCTGCCGCTCCATCATGAATTTGCGGACTGGCCTATAGAGGAAGAACGTAAGGAGCGCCGTGAGCAGCAGGAAGTTGATTACGCTTGCGAAAAAGGTCATGTCGATCTGGATCAACGCTCATCCCTCCTCGGACGCCTCTGTCATGTGACCAGGCCGACGCCGGGTGGCCCTGAGTGACAAGCCGCTGGGCAGCGCCTGGTCTCCCGCAGTTGGGCTGCCGCTGCTGCCACACTGCCACCACGTGGTCAACCCTAGCCCATGAGGGGGTTAGCATAAAGGAGGATGAGGGCTACCACCAACGCTATGATGGGCGTGGCCTCGACAAGGCCTATGCCTATCAGCATCGTCGAGAAGATGGAGGCCTTTGCCTCCGGCTGGCGCGCAATGCCGTCCACGGCCTTTCCAGCCACGTGGGCGTCGCCAAGCCCTGCCACCAGTGCAGCGACGCACACGATGATGCATATTGCGGCCACCGAAATGATCTTTAGAAGCATGACCTCTGTCATGGTTTATCCTCTCCTTCGCTCGAAGCTTTGTGTTACTTGCTTGTGTCATGACCCAGACCCCGGTGCCAACCCGAACTCCGGGTGCGGATGCCCGGGTGTGGCCTCGGTCGTGGGAGTTCCCGTAACCCCTCTCTCGCCCGACGTCTCGCCCGACCGGGACGATGACGCAAGCTCGCCCTGCCTGCTCCCCGTCCCTTTAAGCCCGTGGGACCCCGTGGCCTCAAGGCCTCCCTGCTAGTCCTCAGCGGCCACGGACACGTACGCGATGGACAGCATGACGAAGAGATATGCCTGAAGCACGCCCACGAACACGTGGAATGCCTGTCCTACGGCTGGGACTGCGTACGCCACGAGTCTCCCCAAGATGATCACGAGCACGTCGCCGGCGAAAATGTTCCCGAATAATCGCAAGGCCAGCGTGATCGCCCGGGTGCAGAGCTCGATCAGGTTCAGGGGCAGGAACAACGGGTTCGGCTTTACAAACCCGGCGATGTAACCCCAGACACCCTTGACCGACGCCCCCGCGTAGATGGTGAGCCCCAGCACCACCGCTGCAAGCGCGAGCGTCACGTTGATGTCGGCGGTCGGCGACTTCATCCCTGGCACGACCCCTATGAGGTTGGATGCCAGGATGAATAGGAACAGCGTTGCGATGACAGGGAAGCACCCGCGCGCTTTGGGCGGCACGTTGTCGGCGACAAGGCCCCAGAGCGCCTCCACGCCGTACTCCACTACATTCTGGAGGCCGGCTGGAACGTCTCTCATTATCCTCCTCGCGACCACGGCCACAATCACGAGCAAGGCCATGACGATCCATGTCATGATGATGGTGTCCAAGTGAAATGTGAAGACGCCTACGCGCATCAGGAGGTGCGCGCCGATCTCACCCGAAACGTGCGTCATGTCTCGTCCCTCGATTCAAGCTACTTGGCCGAACGGCGCGGCCATCAGATTGTCCCGGCGTCCCCGGCCGGGCTGTCGGAGGGCGGCACGTCGCGGCGCCGCTCTGCTCGAGTGCACGGATGCTTCCCAGCTACCACGAGAAGCCCACTGACACGGACTCCCACGTAGCTTGCAGCGAGACATAGGAACGCCGGCTGGTCAAGGGCCATTGCACCCAACGCCAGCATCATGAACACGAAGACCACTCGACCCGCGGCGACCCACCGCACGAGCGTGGACGCCCGAGCGGGGCTGAGCTCAGCAGCCCTGTTTGACATACGGACCATCGTGAAAAGATCGAGCGCCCCGAGGAGGGCGCCCGCGAGTAATCCTGCTGCCATGCAGAGATGTCCCCCTTCAGCGGACTTCATGATTTGGGATTCGGCGGCCTGTCGCGGAACTCGGACATGACAAGTTTGTATACGCCCCAGAACCCCGCGAGAGCGCCAAGGAGAAACCCCACGACAGCCAGGCACGGACGTGTCCCAAACTTGGCGTCAAGCGCGTAGCCTGCGGCGAACCCCAGAGCCATGGACCCTGCGATGTTGAAACTGATGGTGCCGTAGAACTTGAAAGCCCTGACAAGCTCTGGGTCAAACCTGCCCTCGCTCAAGCTTCCACCTCCAGCCGCCGGAGCACCGCCCTCCCCGCTACGGGCCGAGCGTGCCCAGGCCCATGCGGGTTCAGTGATTCGGTTCCCGGCCGATGGCGGAGGCCTTCAGATCCGGTGCCCTGGGAGCCCCCGAACCGACCAGAACGCGTCTGGCCCTTGGTCTGTATCGATCGCGGGAAAGAAGCTCCTTGGCCTTCTCGACTCCGCCTATCCTGATGATTCGGTACACACTTACTACGTAACCCCAAGATCCCTCATCATCCACGATCTCATCGCCCGCCGCGAGCGCCGGATCCTCCTTCCTGACGACGCTCGGCGGGAGCTTCTCCTCGATGTCCGTTCGAATGAGGACCTCCCTATCCGGAGGGGCGTCCCCGTAAATCTTCACAGTGACGGAGTCCCTCCCCACGTGGGACATCACCATTACGTGGCCCGGGGCGTCGTTCCTGAACCGGAAGTCGATGTAGTCGTATGCGACGGTGGCGTCCCGCCCGACCGGCACGTACGCCGGGGCGACCGAGTGGTTCGCGCGCGCCACGACCTCCAATCCAGCGAGGAGAACCGCGTTATACAGAGTGGATGATACCTGGCAGATGCCTCCGCCAACTCCTGGAACCAGCTCGTCTTCGATCACCACCGGAGCCTCGAGGTATCCTGTGTCCTTGCTGCGCGGACCCACGGCCGCGTTGAACGAGAACACCTCGCCCGGGGCCACCAGCACCCCGTTGATCGCTTGAGCCGCAGAGCGGATGTTGTGCGTTCTCGCTTCGTCGTCCGGAGCGAAGCGTGTGGTGTACGCGCCAATGCACCTCTTGATTCTCATCGCCTCAAGTTGCTCGGTGGTGACTTGGGGGGCAACTGGTTCCACGATCAGACGCACTTGTCGCCCCTCTCTCTGGAGGAGCGCATCTCTTATCGCGGCACCTAGCCTGCTCGTGTCCAACCGCCGTCCGACAACAGAGGGTTTGATCCGGACAGTGTCGTCGGGTGCTATGGAGAAGCCCGCATTCTCGGCGGGGACATCGATCTCCGCTGCAAGCTCGAACAGAATGTCCCTGAAGAGGTATTCGTCCACCGTTGTCACCAGCGGGATCTTGCGACCGGACGCAGCGACGGTCCGTCTCTCCCGCCATCTCGCCAGCCAAGAGCCGGTTCGTCCTATGGCCATGGCGCGGTCGACCGTGGCAGGAATGTCCACCTCCACACCAATGTCGGAGGGATTCAGTTGCCACGATTGGTCCTCCCAGACAAGGGTGATCGGCAGCGTCACTACGTCGGAGACAAAGCGGGTCAGTGCGCGCGTTGCTTCCTCGCGCGTGAGGCCGCCCAATGGGATATCGGCGACACTTACTCCTTTGGCGATCGGGGAGGCCGCCAAGTCGCGCGCATAGGCCAGGCTTGTTCCGGTAAGCAACGTAACCACCACAAGGGCCACGGCCGCTGACACGGGAACCGCGGCGGTGTTGGCCGCCCTGAGCCCTCTGATTGTCAACCCCGTCTGCACGGTCACATCATCCCCGCTTCAGGCCGGGCCGGGCCGGACCCTCGGCCCGGCAAGACGCGTCATTTCTTGAAGATGAAAAGGTAGGCGAAGATGAGGCCCCCCGCGATCAGAAGCCAGAGGTGCCTCCCGAATCGGGCCGTCTCGCCCTGCAAGGCCGAGCGACGCAGCTGAAGCCTGCTCGCCTGCTTGAAATGGATGACTGCCCGATCGATCTTCCCCATTTGCCTGTACGCCACCGCAAGATTGTGGTGGGCGGTGGCGTACTCGGGGTCCACCGACAACGCCATCTTATAGAATTCCACGGCTTTGTCAAGCATGCCGCTCTCCTTGTATGTGTTCCCCAGGTTGCTCATGGCGGCAGCGCACCGCGGATCCGTGGCGAGAGCCCTCTCAAACAGTTTCCTAGCTTCGTCCAACTTGCCCTGGCGGGCAAGGACGACCCCTAACTTGTTCTGGGCCTCTGCATTTCTGGGGTCCGCCGCTACCGCAGCCTCGAACTCCGCCAGCGCCTCGTCCAATCTTCCACTATTCAGGAGTTCGCAACCTCTCCTCACCAGCTCCATGGCGTCTACCTGGCTGGAGGAACCATGCCCCTGACTTGCAGCTCCATCGGATGCCCGGTCCACCTCTGCGGCCGCGCGCGGTAGGCGCGCGCCACCCCGCGTTCTTACGGCGCGCAGCGGTCCATCAGCGCCTGCGGCGCGCGTCTCACCAGCGGGGCCCCGGGTTGCCTGACTATCAGTGGAAGCGCTGGTCTCGTGGCCTTGTCGTAACGTTGGACGCGGACGCGTTCTTCTCCGCACAGACCGTACCTCCTCCGCTACACTGCCGCTCGCCTGCCGCGACAAAAGCTGTGCATCCTCCACGCCCATTATAGATCAGAGTGAGCCGGCTGTCTTGCGGGAGGCCGCCTCGGCGGACGAGGCGGTGGATCAAGCCATGGCGTGCATTCGCAACAATGACTTGAAACTTTGGGCACGTCCGGCTCGGAAGAGGCTCATGTCAAAATTGTTATAGTAAGACGCTCTCTGACATACGCCGCGGCTAGACCGAGGACCAGCGGGAGCCCGAGGTAGCCAAACGCAGGGTACACCCGGCCGACCAGACGTGCAAAGCCGATCCGGGCGACTAGGGCTGCAGCGAGCGTAACGACGGCGGCCAACGTCTGCTGAGATACGCGAAGCCTCTTCGCCAATCTGCGCGACATCGCGAAGCCCCCTGCCGCCGCTGTGGTGATCATGGCCACCCACAGCACTGCCGAGTACGCGAGCCGGAATGCCGCTCCGAGCCGTGAGGCGGCAAGCAACATGGGAACCTCGGTCCTCCAGACCTCTTCGCCATGGAGCATTAGTGTAACGTGGATGGCGGCCAGGAAGATCAGGAGCACAGCCCCTCCTAGTGCCGCGCCTCGTCGGGCGGTTCTCGTGTCCTCCAGCTCCTCTCCCATTGAGGCAAAGGCCGCAAAGGCAAGCAGAAGATTATACGACACGTACACGACGCTCGAGACCGGCCATGCTGGGAGGAGGAGATTGCCTGAGGCCCTTTCCGCGGCACGGACATACGGGGGTGGAAGGACGCCGCAACCGGCCCTGATGAGAGAGATGGCGGCGACCGTCACGGGCACACCCAGCAGCAGCGGAGCCAGCAGCGCGTTGATGGAGAGCAGTCCCGCCGCCCCTCTAGTGGACGCAATCAAGGTAACGGCGGCAGTGATAGCCATTCCGAGCTCAGCGGCCAGCCCTGCCTGCTCCCTGAACAACGCTCCGCTTCCTGAAAGCATGATGCACAACGAACAAAACATGAACACTGTAAGAAGCCAGTCGAGCGCTCTAACTAGCGCCCTCCCGGCGACGAGAGCGAGCAGCTCCTCGGGTGATGAGGTCCCGTGTCTCGAGGCGAGGTCGGCGAGGAGCACGCCGAAGACAATGAAAAGAAGGCCGGCCAGCAGGACTCCGAGGTTGCCCTTTGAAGAGAATCCAACGAAGAAATGAAGGTGTTCCTGCCCCGATGCGAAGCCGGCCCCGACCACCGTCCCGAGGTAAGTGGCGGCTAGCTTGATGTCCATGTGGCCGCCGCCGCGTCGTTCTGCGCCTCCGCGCACTCGTCCACCTCCCCTATGTCCCTGAGACGCCTGACGAGCGCGGCACAAGGCGGCGCTCGCAACACAGTCCTGTTTGACGCGGCTCTTTCGAGCCCGCTTCCGATGATGCG
This sequence comes from Bacillota bacterium, assembly GCA_024653485.1. NCBI lineage: Bacteria > Bacillati > Bacillota > Bacillota bacterium. The sequence goes on from JANLFY010000006.1 coordinate 183,049, forward strand.
CAGGGAGAGCGCCCGCACGGTAATCCATATTCAAGACGAGGGCTTTTGCAGCACTCACGCATGGTGAGCCTACCTAGGGCCTGCGCCACGGGAGTACCGCCGCTGCCCAGCCTCGTGAGGCAGTCTCCAAGCGGAGGCAGCGCTGGCGGGCCACGGTCGAGAAGGGACCGCGAGCCCTGCCTCTCGGAACCGCCCTCGGCCGATCACCGGCAAGCTCTCCTATCCTCAGGAGGCGAGGCGGAGCCACCGGGCGCCGACGAACGGGAATACGCGCGGTGCGGCGATCATATACTGCAAGTGACGTTTCGTCCTTGAGCAACGTTCCCGTCTTCGGGTTCTTGCGCTTGTTGGGGACGACTGCGGGCGACTGCAAGAGGAGGGCGCTCCTTTGACGTTCTTGGGCAGCAGCCGCGACTCTGTGTGTCGGGCTCACGTGGATGACCCGGACGCGACGGCGATCTTAGCCGGTTCGCTTCGGTCCATGATCTCGCGGGACCTACCGGACGCACCTCGCAGGCCGCTTGTGTTCTTCTGCATTGGGACGGACCGATCAACGGGTGACTCGCTGGGGCCTCTGACAGGCAGCCGCCTCATCAGCCTGGGCATTGATGGCTGTCGCGTGTGGGGCACGCTCGATAACCCGGTTCACGCGGCCAATTTGCAGACGGCTATCGACCGCGTACTATCCATGTTCAGGAACCCGTACATCGTAGCGGTTGACGCGTGCCTGGGCAGACTGGAGAACGTGGGGACGATCACCGCGAGCCGGGGCCCGCTGCGGCCGGGCACCGGCGTAAGCAAGAACCTTCCTCAGGTCGGGCACGCGCACGTCACCGGCATCGTGAATGTGGGAGGCTACATGGAGTACATGGTCCTCCAGAACACCAGGCTATGCCTGGTGATGCGAATGGCCGACATCATAGGGACTGCACTTGCGTCGGCCGCGCGGGACTTCATGGATGCGTGGGTGGGCAGCGAGACCAGTCAGCGGGTCGCGGCTGCCAGGTGGGATCAGCGCACCTGAGGTCGCGGACGGTCCGGCCGATCATATTAGTTCAAGGCGCTGCTCGAGTGCCCTCAGGACTTCGTCCGGGCGCTTTCCGGTGACGTCTAGCACCGGCGCTTCGGTATCGATCGCTGAAACGCCTGAGTGGTTTACGTCCATGCCGCTGACGAGCACCGCGTCAGCGATGTCGAGTCCTTCCTCGAGGCTCACCACCTGGTAGCCTTCCTCTTCAAGCATCTCTCGGTAGTCCGGCAGAGCGTCGGAGACTGCTATGATCCCTTTCATTTCAAGCTCACCTCGGGCCATATCATCCCTCGCTCTGTTTCGGAGTATTCTCTGTCTCTCAGGGAGACTCTTCAGGGGGCGTTTTCGGAGCGTTTCGGAAGCGCCGGACCCGCGCCAGCAGCGCCTGCACCTCCTCGTCCGACACTTGTGTGAAGTCCTCATAGAACTGTCCCACGGCGAAGAAGAGCGCTGGTGTGCTCAGCACGACGACTTCGTCCGCCTCTGCCTCGAGCGTCGGAACGGTCTCGGGAGGTGCAACCGGCACCGCGGCCACGAGTCGCATCGGCTCCTGGGTCTTCGCACCGCGGAGCGCGGCGAGCATCGTGTAGCCCGTGGCAACGCCGTCGTCCACGATGATGACCGTCCTGCCCTTGATGCTCGGCACCGGCTCAGAACCGCGGTACAAACGAGACCTGCGCTCGATCTCCGCCCTTTCCTTGGCAACCGCCTCACGCATATAGTCACGCGTAACGGAAAGACTGCGGATTAGGTCGTCGTTGAGAAGGACTCCGTGATCGGACACTGCACCGATGGCGAGCTCTGGGTCGCTTGGCGCCGGGATCTTCCGAGGTATGACGATGTCCAGGTCCGCAGAGAGTGCAAGGGCTATCTCCGCGCCCACGGGGACGCCCCCTCTGGGCAAAGCCAACACGAGCGCATCAGTTCCCGCGTATCGTTCGAGCTTCTTGGCAAGCAAGCGACCTGCTTGGGCGCGGTCTTTGAAGGTCATGCTGGGCCGTCCCCTGATGCTCCGTCTTCGCCTTCCGGGAGCGCGGGCGGAGCGGTTTTCCCAGGCAGCAGCCTGCCTCGCGCCGGCGCTTCAGTCATTTCGCACGCGCCCTTGAAGATTGCCCCGTCCTCTATCGCGAGAACCGCCGTCTTTACGTCTCCGTACAGCTTGCCCGTGGGAAGGAGCTCCAGCCTGCCCTCTGAGTGAATGTTCCCCTGGACTTCTCCCGCAACGGTCACATTGCGCGCGTGAATCGACGCAACGAGTCGACCGGGCTCGCCGACGATAACGTCTCCGTCAGCGTCAATCTCGCCGTCAACGGTGCCTTCGATACGAATCGTGCCTTCCGCCTGGATCCGACCGCTGATTCGGGTGTCCTTTCCGATGATGGTGTCCACCTTCTTCGGCTGCTGCGGCTCGCCAGTTCGCTTGCCGAACATGCGGGTTTCCTCCCCTCTGAGATCGTGAAGTCCGGTCGTGGGGTCTGGCAGCGCACTTTGACGCGGGAACCCGGGATGATGCCGGTATGGCAGGGTAGGTTTACTCAGCTGGCGTGGAGTTGGTTTGGGCACCTTGCGCTCGCACGACATGCCCTCTGCGGGGAGTCCCCGCGGAGGCGCGTGCTGGCCGTCGGTGACACTCCCTCACATGTAGTTCCGGGGGTTCACAGGCTTGCCGGACAGTCGCACCTCATAGTGAACGTGCGGACCCGTGCTCGTCCCAGAGCTGCCAACGTATGCTATGGTCTGCCCGCGCTTCACCCGCTGTCCCGCCCGGACCACGTTGCGCGAGTTGTGAGCGTATACCGTCTGGAGCCCGTAACCGTGGTCTATGATCACCATTCTGCCATACCCCGCCTGCGTGCCGCTGAAGCGGACGGTCCCGTTGGCGGTCGCCCGGATCGGTGTTCCCGTGGGCGCGGCAATGTCGATCCCCTCATGGCCTTGGATGCGGCCGGTGATCGGATGGCGTCGCCTCCCGAAGCTCGAAGTCACCCGCCCTCTCGTCGGCCAACCACTAGGCGTGTGGTCCAGCTTGCTCCTGTACGACTCTGCGGAGCGCCGCAGTGACGAGAAGCTGGTGGACATGGTGTCTACGGCGCGAACGAGTTCGTCGAGACGCGACTCTGTCTGGGTGACGAGGGCTTCATCCTCCGCCACAGGCTCATCTGTGCCGGGTGCGCCGCGCTCCGCCCCGGGCAGCGCGCCACGCTCATAGTCTCCACGACTCGCCAGAGACACGGGAGCGGTTGATACTTTCTTGCCCTTAATGATACCCATTATTTCCTTGCTTAGGGCATCTAGGCGGGAAAGTTCTTCTTCGAGTTCGGCCGTCCTCTTCGCGAAACCTTCGAGCTGTTTCTTGTTGGCGGCGTTAATGCGCTCGAGTTCCGCGTTCTTCTTCGCCAACTCCTCGATATGAGCGTCCTTGACGACCTGTTGATGGTAGAACCTGGCCACCGTCGCGGTCATGCCGAAGTAGGACAGCACCAGGAAGGACACGACAGCTACCGCCACGCCCGCTCCAGCGTAAACAAGGAGCAGCGGGACGCTAATGCTCCGGATGCTGCCGTCTGTAGTAGGTATCGCCATGATCGTGAGCGCGCTTCGGCGGCGTCTCGCAAACTTGCGCCTGAGCAGCCTGCGCCACATCATGGTTCGCCCCTTCCGAAGGATAGTCTCGCCGGTCGCTCTGCCGCCGGATACTAGGTTGGCGCCCTCTTCGGCGACCCGAAACGGAGGCTGGTCAACTGGGAAGCATGTGATCTACTGCCGGAATTACGAGCTAGCAGGGAGCGGTCACCAGAACTCACAGAGCGACCCAGAAGGCAGGTTGAAACTTCGACGTCGCTGCCAGATTTCCTGCTTTGTCAGCTGACATGCGCCGGGTTTTTTGCGCGCCCTCCGCACAGCTAAGTGTGCTCCCCCGAGCGCTCCGATATGCACCGCCGAGGGCTGAGCGGCCCGGACGACGCGCGCGCCGCGGGAGCCGGAACCGCAGATGGGCACCGCCCAAACCTCTGCATCCGCGGCACGATACGTCTGCACGGTCAGGGCCCTCCGGGGCATTTGCGTTAGCGCGGGCGACGAAGGGCCTGATCAACCGCTTCTTGCTCCTCCGCTGTCAACGCGTAACGGGAAGAGCCTCGCTCGACAGGCTTCGCGTACACGCGCGACTCGTCCCGTCCGTAGAGACTGCTCACGACCACGCCGTCTCCAGACCCGTCGAGGAGAGCGAGAGCGAAGCTCTGGTCTCCCCCGGTGTCCTGAAAGGCATTGAACCTCACGACCCCGAGCCCCTGCACGTGGCGTCTCGCGTCAACGTGCATATCCTCCACGAACTCTTTGAGGCCCTTGAGTTCCTCTTCGAGTTCACCAATACGCCTCACACAGTCCTCGATCAGTCCCTCCAGACTCTCCCCTGTCGCCCCTCGAACGAGCGCGTTGTATCTTCGGAGAAGTCTCCCTAGCCTCCAGTCGAGAACTGCCAGCAGCACCGTCCCTGCCGCCAAGAGAACGACAAGGCACAGCGCAACCGTTTCCAAGTGAGCGCCGACTGTGTCCTGAAGTCGAGTGATGATGTCCACGCATTCTCCTCCTCCCAACCCGGGTTTCTACATTCGACAGGAAGAGAGGCTTTCCTTCTCCACGCTGGGAAGAGGCGCAACTCGATAGGCGGCGGCGCGCCGCTGCCGGCCAAGGCTTTATTTCCCGGGAAATAGCCAAATACCACGGCGGCGGCCCGCCGCGTTCGGCCGGGGGCTCTCTTCGGGATCGCCCGGCGCGCCGAGGAAGGCTGCCTCCCGGCGCCTTCCGTAACCGCACTCGGCCCTTGACCGCGGCTCCGTGCGGCCCGGCAGAGCGCCCTTCCACGCCGGCCTGGAGCTGTTTCGCCGGTTCATTGCGCTGCGTCCGGCAAGGGTGAAAGCTCGGGATGGGATACTCGGAACGAGGTGTCTAGAGTGTTCCACGTGGAACATTCTCTCTGTGGGCCCGTGCCCCACCCAGTAGCCCAGGCGCGCCGCGCGTCGCTCCGGCCGCGGTGGGGACACCGGAAGCGCAATGGCGGGAACATGTGTTCCCCATTTCCCATCACGGCCCCGTCGCCCCCTGTCGCTATCCGGAGGGGGACGAAAGCCGGGAGACGACGATGCTCTGGGCTCTCGTCCGTGCCCCGTCCCTACGAAGAGACACCAGGGCTCATAAAAGAACCAGGCGCCCCTCTCAGTCGGGCACGCCTGGCTGTCAGCCAGCTTCGTTTGCCGGAACCCCCCGGCCTTCGGAGCGCGCCATACGCTCTTCCATCTCAAAGCACAAGGGCGAGGATCCTCTCTAGGTCGTCGTCGTTGTAGTACTCTATCTCGATTTTCCCCTTCTTCCTCCCTGGAATGATCCTCACCTGAGTCCCGAACACACGCCTCAGCCGCTCCTCCAGCGAGGCGATCTCGGGGTCCTTGGGCTTATCCTGTTTCGCTTCCTTCGCCGCGACCTGGCCAGAGGCAAGCACGCGCCGAACGAGTTCCTCGGTGTCGCGCACGGACAGCTCCTTCTCTATCACGTGCCTGCACGCCTCCACTTGCAGCGCCGGATCCTGAATTGCCAGCAGCGCCCGGGCATGTCCCATCGATAATGTTCCACGTGAAACAGCCTCCTGCACTTCTGGCTGCAGATTCAGCAGCCGCAGAGTGTTGGCTATCGACGGTCTGCTCCGCCCCAACACCCTAGCCAGCTCTTCCTGGCTCATGGCGAACTCCGTCACCAGCCGTTGGTAGGACTCCGCTTCCTCCATGGGATTGAGGTCCTCACGCTGCAGGTTCTCGATGAGTGCGACTTGGATCATCTCGGCGTCCTCGAGGTCGCTCACAACCACCGGGACTTCAGAGAGTCCAGCCATCCGCGCCGCCAGCAGGCGCCTTTGCCCAACCACAAGTTCGTATCCTTCTCCCGCTGTCCTCACCACGAGCGGCTGCACGATCCCGTGAGCCTTGATGGACTCGGCCAGCTCTGCCAGCTTCGCGTCGTCGAATCGCTTCCTCGGCTGGTACGGGTTGGGCCGGATCTGATCGATGGGCAGCTCCTGAACCCTCTCAGCGTCCTCTGGACGCATATCTGGTATAAGCGCACTAAGCCCCTTGCCCAGCCCCTTCCTAGGCACTGGCCATCACTTCCTTCGCCAGTTGTCTGTATGCTTCGGCGCCCTTGGACCTGTCGTCGTACAAGATGATAGGCTTCCCGTAACTGGGCGCCTCGCTGAGGCGAATGTTCCTAGGAATTACCGTAGCGTACACTTTCTCCTTGAAGAACTGCCTCACTTCATCTATCACCTGCTGAGAAAGGTTCGTGCGTGGATCGTACATGGTCAGCACCACGCCCTCGATTCTCAATCCGGGATTCAGATGCTTCTGCACGAGCTGAATTGTGTTCAGCAGCTGGCTCAGTCCCTCGAGCGCATAATACTCGCACTGGATCGGCACTATGACCGAGTCCGCCGCGGTGAGAGCGTTGAGCGTCAGTAGACCGAGGGAGGGTGGGCAGTCGATTATTACGTAAGCGTATCTCTGGCGCACGCTGTCGAGGGCCCTGCGCAGTCTGACCTCCCGTGACATCGTCGACACGAGCTCGATCTCCGCCCCCGCCAGTTGAATGCTTGCCGGCACTACCTTGAGAGCAGGAATCGCGGTCTCGAGGATCAGGCTCTCCAACGGCTGATCATTGATGATAGCGTCATACACGCACCGCTTCGTGGACCCCTTGTCGACCCCAACGCCGCTGCTTGCGTTGCCCTGCGGGTCGACGTCCACGAGAAGCACAGGCATCCCTTGTACGGCGATGCAGGCGCTTAGATTCACCGCGGTCGTGCTCTTTCCGACGCCGCCCTTCTGGTTCACCACAGCCATTACCTTAGCCATCGTCACACGCCCCCGCAGACGTTATGCAGTGAGCACTCCCCTGACGGTCCAGGCTCTGTTCAATCAAGAAGCGCCCCCACCGTGCCCCGCTCGCCACCCTCTCGGACATGCAGGCCCTCCACTTACCCCTCAGCCACTCTCGGTCCTTCAGATCGGTCGCCGCTATCCCGCCCGTCCTGTAAAGATCTGGCGATCCTGATCCTCAGCTCGAGAACGTCCCCTTCGTCCCTCTCCTCGAAGCCGACCTTCACGCCCGTCGCCTTCAGTTGCCTCACCACGTCTTTCAGTGAGTTCAGGAACACCCTGATGTCCTTGAACGCGCGAACAGCCCCTGCTTCCTGTCCACGCACCTTGCGTCTCACGCGTTTCCGGCGGATCTCCTTCAGTCTCTCGTCTATGAGCGCCTCCGTCTGCCCCACCGTCAGCCCTTGAGCCTGTATCCGCCGCAGCACCATCAACTGCTCTTGCTCAGAAGGCAGTCTCAACAGCGCTCTCGCGTGCCGCTCGGACAGCATCTCTCGCCCCAGCGCGTCGAGGACCGCTCGAGGCAGCTTCAGCAGCCTGAGTTTGTTGGCGATGGTGGACTGGCTTTTCCCCAAACGCTTCGCAAGCTCCTGCTGAGTCAGCCCAAACTCACCGAGCAGCCTCTGATAGCCCGCCGCCTCCTCCAAGACGTTGAGGTCCTTGCGCTGAAGGTTCTCAACCAGCGACACCTCAGCGCTCTCGCCTGGCGACATGTCCCGCACTATGGCAGGCACGCTCTCGAGACCTGCCATCCGGCACGCCCGGAGGCGCCGCTCGCCCGCGATGACCTCGTACTGGTCCCCCACTTGCCGAAGGATCACCGGCTGAATTACGCCGTGCTCCCTTATGGAGTCAGCCAGCTCCCGAAGGCTTTCCTCGTCGAACGCCTCCCGCGGTTGATAAGGGTTGGACCTGATGAGGCTCAACGCTATGTCCTTGACGGTCTCCTTCGCGCCTGCTTCACCTTTCCGACGCAAGCCCATCAGGCGCGCAAGCTCATCCTTCATCGTCGAGCCGCCTCTCCTCCGAAAGCGTGCCATAGTACTTCGGCGCCGAAGACCCAGATCCTCCCCCACCCGGCGACCAAGAGACCCTATCCTGCCACCCTCACCTGCCCGCTCACAAGCCGCCAGGCCCCCTGATCGGCCTCTTGCCCGGAATGCCTGGTCGCCTCGGGTATCGCCCGGGGGTCCGCCGCTCCTTGTTTATGACCGAAAGCGTTCTTCCGCCGTACCCGCTCGGCAGCGCCACGGAGACTAGCCGCGCGACCCGTCCTCCCACGACCTCCACGGCGTCCATTGCCCCTGCTATCTCTTCACCAACGTCGGGCCCCTTCATGGCTACGAATACCCCTCCCACTTTCACCAGGGGGAGACACACCTCTACCAGGGCCGCCATGTCCGCTACACCTCTCGCTGTCGCTACATCGAACGCCTCCCGGTAGCCTGTCGTCTGCCCTACGCGCTCCGCGCGGTCCCACAACACCTCAACGTCCTCGATCTCCAGGACGCTTGCGAGCTTCCTCAGGAACTCCGCTTTCTTCCGAGACGCCTCAACCAGCGTAAGCCTGATCTCCGGACGCGCCACCTTCAGCACCACACCTGGAAACCCCGCTCCGCTTCCCACGTCAACCACGCTGCAGCCTCCCCAGAGGTCAACCGCCAAGAGACACGTGAGAGAGTCGAGAAAGTGCTTGATCGCCACCTCTTCCTCACCCTCTATCGACGTGAGATTCATCCTCCGGTTCCACTCGGCCAGCTCCCGGTAGTAGCGCTCGAAGAGTTCGATCGCCCTCGCGTCGAGCTCTATTCCCAGCTCTTCTGCTCCGCGTTTCAGTATGTCCGCCACGCCCACCGCTGTGCCCCCATCCGCCGACGCGTCGCCACATCTCTGCCCATCTCAGTTCCCCCGGGACGCGCCGCCTGCCCGCTACGCTCCCCGAACGCCGCCGAATCCCGCTCCGTGCCGCACCGAGTCAACGTAAGCGATGAGAGCCATCACGTCTGCGGGCGACACCCCGGCGATCCTCGCCGCCTGACCTATCGACCTTGGGCGGATGTCGGAGAGCTTCTCGCGAGCCTCCCGGGACAGCCCTACCACGCACCCATAGTCGAGATGCTGCGGCAGGAGCCTCGTCTCCAAGCGCCTCGCGCGCTCTATTTGACTTCTCTGCTTCTCGATGTAACCTGCGTACTTCAGCTCCACTTCCACCACTTGAACCACGTCCGGTGGCAGGGCCGGTCGATCGGGATCAACGATTCTCAGACCCTCGTACGTCACTTCCGGCCTCTGCAGTAAGTCCCCAAGCGAAGTTTGGACCTGGAGCGGGGCCGTCCCGATAGAGGCCAGCAAGCTCGACGTGCCGGCGTCTCCAGGAACGACCGTCCTTCTCAAACGAGCGATTTCCTCTTGGATCTGCCGCCGCCTTACGAGGAATCTCTGGTACCTCTCCTCGCTGATGAGCCCGAGCTCGTGACCCTTTTCAGTGAGCCTGAGGTCGGCGTTGTCCTGTCTGAGCGTAAGCCTGTGCTCCGCGCGCGAAGTCATCATCCGGTACGGCTCGCACGTTCCCTTCGTCACTAGGTCGTCGATCAGCACGCCGATGTACGCCTCCGATCTCTCAAGAACCAGAGGTTCTCTGCCTCGGATCTTCAAAACGGCGTTGATCCCTGCCAGGAGCCCCTGGCTCGCGGCCTCCTCATAGCCGGACGTCCCGTTTATCTGGCCGGCCGCGAAGAGCCCCGGAACCCTCTTCGTCTCGAGAGACGGGAAGAGCTCTGTCGGCACTAGGCAGTCGTACTCTATGGCGTACCCGGGGCGGACTATCTCCGCTTCCTCCAGACCAGGCACGCTGTGGACCATCTCCTCCTGCACGTCCTCAGGCAAGCTCGTGGAAAGCCCTGCGAGGTACATGACCTCTCCTTCCCTCGTCTCGGGCTCCAAGAACACTTGGTGCCTCTCCCGCGCCGGGAACTCGACTATCTTTGTTTCGATCGATGGGCAGTAGCGAGGCCCACGTCCTCTGATGGCTCCGGTGTAGAGCGGCGCCCTTTCCAGGTTCGCGCGGATTATCTCGTGCGTGCGGGAGGTGGTGTACGTCAGCCAGCAGAGCTCCTGATCCTCACGGGTGCCCGTCGTTTCGAACGAGAAACCGAAGGGCAGGACCTCGCCTCTCTGTTCGTGCATCTTGCTCATGTCCACGCTGCTTCTACGCACCCTCGGAGATGTGCCTGTCTTGAACCTCGCGAGCCGCAAGCCGAGTCGCTCTAGCGAGCGTCCCAGCTCCTCCGCGCAAGGCTGCCCGTAAGGCCCCGACCTCCATGCCCGGTCCCCCACATGGACAGTTCCACCGAGGTACGTCCCCGTAGCCACGATGACCGCCGCAGAGCGCAGCATACCGCTCTCATGCGTCGTCACGCCTGCGGCCGAACCGTCTGGGGCTAGCTCGATCCCGACGACGTGCGCAACCTCCACCGCGAGGTTCCGCTGCCCCGCGAGAACTTCGCGCATCCTCGCTCCGTAGGCCGCTTTGTCGGCTTGCCCGCGCAAAGAGCGCACCGCGGGCCCTTTCCCGGTGTTGAGGAGCCTCATCTGGAGATAGGTGGCGTCGATGTTCCGCGCCATCTCCCCGCCGAGCGCGTCTATTTCCCTCACGAGCTGGGCTTTGCCCGGTCCCCCGATGGAAGGGTTGCAGGGCATGGCTGCAACGGCGTCCCACCTGAGCGTCAGCAGAAGCGCGCTTGCGCCCATTCTCGCGCATGCCAGTGCGGCTTCGCAGCCCGCATGACCTGCTCCGACCACGATCACGTCCGCGTCACGACCTCTCATCGCCTCTGCCGACACCTCCTTTCAGACATCTCCCCACGGCCCACCCCGCGCCACAGCCCATCCCGCACCGCTCTCGTCACGGCGCTCAGGAGACTCCGTCTCACTTTCCTATGCAGAACTCCGAGAAGATCCTGTCCAACACGTCATCTGACGCCGAACGTCCCGTGATCTGGTCCAGCCAGAACAGCGCCTCACGCATGTCTATAGCCGCCAGATCGAGGGGCGCGCCCGCTGCCAGCCCCCGCTCCACTTCACCCAGGGCTACCGCCGCGCGCTCCAGGGCCTCTTGCTGCCGAGCGGTCGCCATGACCATCCCTTCGCTTGCACCGCAGGTCCTGCCCGCCGCCAGCCCCGCGATTGTTTCTTCGAGGCGGTCCACGCCAGAACCATCCTTCGCGCTCACACGGATGACCGGCATCCCTGCAGCGTAGGGAGCGACATCTCCCTCCGACACTCTTGGAGGCAGGTCGCTCTTGTTGAGCACGACCGCGCCTCCCTTTCCGCCCGCTTCTCCGCACGCCCGTCTCAGCACTTCTATGTCCCCGCCTGAGAGCGGCTCGCTCCCATCGATCACCGCCAGAGTCAAGTCCGCCTCCTCGATCCGTTCGAGGGTTCCCTCCACACCGAGCCGCTCCACTGGGTCATCGGTCTCGCGGAGCCCAGCCGTGTCAACGAGCCTCACGGGGATGCCGCGTACGGTCGTCCAGTCCTCCACCGCGTCGCGCGTCGTGCCGGGGATCTCCGTTACTATCGCCCTCGACCGACCGAGCATCGCGTTCAGAAGGCTGGACTTGCCCACGTTTGGCCGCCCCACGATGGCCACCGTCACGCCGTCCCGGTACACGCGCCCACGACGCCCCCTCTCCGCGAGACCTCGCAGGCTGGACGCCGCCTCGCGCGCCCTGACGATTGTCCCGGCGCGATCCGGCTCCCCCACCTCGTCTTCGGGGAAGTCCACCGCGGCCTCCAGTTCCGCCAGCAGCGCGACGATGTCATCGCGAATGGACACCACGGCTTCAGAGAAGCCGCCTCTCAGGTTCGCCACCGCCAACCTTCGTGCGGAGTCTGTCTTGGCCCGCACCAGCTCGATGACCGCCTCCGCCTGGGCGAGGTCGATCCTCCCAGAGAGGAACGCCCTCCTCGTGAACTCCCCCGGCTGCGCGAGGCGCGCTCCGCACCTTATAACAGCCTCCAGCACGCGAGACAGGGGCCCCACCCCGCCGTGGCAACTGAACTCCACCACGTCCTCGCGGGTGAAGCTGTGAGGAGCCGGCATGGCGCTCGCGAGCGCCTCGTCTATCACCTCGCCGGTCTCCGGATCAACCACGACTCCGTATCTGAGACGCCACGGCCTGAGAGCGCGGTGTCGGCTCCCCGACGGGTCGCGGAAGAGCCTCGCCGCGATGTTCATGGCGTCCGGGCCGCTGATCCGAACGACCCCTATCCCGCCTTCACCGATGGGAGTCGAAATGGCTGCTATCGTTTCGTTCTCTACGAACCTTCTCTCGTCCATTGAAGATCTCTCCCGGCCCCACTGTCCCGGCGAGAGGCGGGCAATCGTAGCCCGGGTGTCCGGCTGGTTGGCTCGTCGCCCGTCGCGCTGCCCCATCAACTCAAAATGCGTGCCTGAAAGACACGCATTTTCCAAGCCTCGCGACGCGCTCAGCCCAACTCGAGCATGCGGTCGCACTGACACCCGACGCCCGCCCCCTGGAGGCGCCTCTCCTCTCGTCGGTAACCCTAAGCTCCTCTCACTGAGGCCCTCTCGGTCCCTCGTCCTCCTTAGGCGCTATCACGACCCGCCTGTAGGGCTCCTCTCCCTCGCTGAACGACGTGACTCCCTGGCAACGCTGAACGGCGAGGTGGACTATGCGCCGCTCCATCGGGTTCATGGGTTCCAAGGTGGCCCTTCTGCCTTCCCTCCGTACCCGCTCGGCCACGGTCACCGCCAATCTTTCCAGGGAGCGCGCCCTCTTCTCCCGGTAACCCTCCGCGTCGACGACTATCCTGAACCGGTCCTCCTGCTCCCGCCCGGCGCGTTCCGCCACCCGCATCCATCGCCCGGCCACCAGGTTCACAAGGTGCTGGACCGCGTCGAGGGTGGCGCCTCGTCTCCCGATGAGACCGCCCAGCCCCTTCCCTTGGACATCGAGTCTCAGGACTCCATCAACTTCCTGGGCGCTCACCGATACACCGGCAAATCCCATGTGCCTCAACAATTCCCCAAGGAACTCCCTGGCCTTTTCCGCAACGTCCACCTCAACGCTCTCGGTCTTGGCGGTCACCCTCACGCGAGCCGGCCTCTGCCCCACCAGCCCAAGAATTCCCCTCGCAGGCTCTTCGAGCACCTCGATATCCGCTTCATCGCGGCCCAGGCCAAGCTCCTCAAGGGCTTCCTGGACCGCCTCGTCAACGGTCCTGCCGGTCTTCTCAACGCTTCGTATCATGCCCGGACTCCCCCTCTGAATCCCGCGGCTTAGGTGAGGTAGCCTTCGGAACGCTCCCCTTCCTCGGGCGCGTCACAGTCTCAACCACCAGCCCCGCCTGCGCCACCCGCCTTCCCATCCACCACTGCTGCGCCGCGGCCAGTAGGGTGGTAACCACCCAGTACAAAGTGACTCCGGCCGGAAAGCTCAGGCTGATCCAGATGATGAACGCCGGCATTATGAGGTTCATCATCTTCTGGCTCGGGTCCGTGCTCATCATGATCGATTGCAGGTAGGTCGCTGCCCCCGCCAACACGGCCAGTATCACATCTGGCTTCCCCAGGTTAGGCATCCAAAGGAACCGCTGCTCAAACGGGTAGTTTCTCAACGCGGTGAAGAGCGCCCATATGATCGGGAGCTGAATCAGGGTAGGCCAGCACCCGCCGAGAGGGTTCACCTTGTGCTCCCGGTAGAGCTCCATTACCCTCTTTTGCATCTCTTCAGGCTGTGACTTGTACTTCTCCTGGATCTCCTTTACCTTCGGTTGGAGGAGCTTCATCTCCTCCATGGCCTTCGTCTGCTTCACCGTGAGCGGATACGTGACTACCTTCAGCAGGATCGTCAAGGCGATGATCGCGAGCCCGTCGCTCCCGGTCACATCCCGGAGGAACTGAACTATGGAGTTGATAATGCCCGTGAGAGTCAATACAAGCACCCTCCTGTCGCTTCTCAATCCCCGTCGCGCCTACGGGACCGGGTCGTACCCTCCGGGATGAAATGGATGGCACTTCACGATCCGTCTCGCAGCGAGATAAACCCCCCTGAACACGCCATACTTTCGTATGGCCTCGTACGCGTACGCCGAGCACGTGGGGTAAAACCTGCAAGTGGGCCTGCCTTTGAGCGGTGACAGGCAGTTCCTATATACCCAGACGCATAGGAGAGCCACTCCCCTGGCCGCTGAAGACGCCCTTCGACCAATGTCTCGACGGGCGTTGCGCCAGGCAGACCCTCCTCCTTCGCGCGCTTCTTTCACTTTTCACAGTCGTCCTTTCCGGAGGCCCCGCACTCTGAAAGAAGCCCGAAAAGCTCCTCCCTTACCTCTTGAAAAGAGGCGGTCTTCGCTTTCGACCTGGGTAGTATCACAAGGTCCAGGCCCTCTCGAAGTGCCGCCTCGCTCGCCCGATAAGCTTCTTTCACGACCCTTTTCAGGCGGTTCCGCTCGACTGCCCCGCCAAGACGCTTGCTCACAGCGATCCCGACGCGGTTGAACGGCAGCCCGTTCTCCATGTAGTACACCACAACCCGCCTGCCCGGAAGGGATTCCCCGTGTTCGAAAACCTTAGTAAAATCCCTGCTCTTGCGCAGCCGCTCGCTCCTTGGCATCAATCACACCCGTGGGCCCAACGGCCCGCGCTCCCGATTTCATGCAGACAGGCGCTTTCTTCCCTTGGCGCGCCTCCTCTTGAGCACCAGGCGCCCGCCCCTCGTCGCCATCCTCTGCATGAAACCATGAACCTTGCTACGCCGCCTAACCTTCGGCTGGTAAGTCCGTTTCATACCTCTCTCGCGCGCCTCCTGCGTTGTGTCCCGTCGCTGTGTCCCTTTCTTGGACCCCGTACGCTAGCCAAATTATAGCCAACGCCTCCCTGCGTGTCAAGGCCGACAGGAACCCCAAGCCTAGGAATCGCGCCTACCGCCGAGTCATCCCCTATCCGCCATCCCTCCGTGCGCAATCGCCCGATTCCTCCACATGTCGCACTCTCACTGCTCCCCGCTCATTCGTCCCCACGCCTCTTCCACCTTTCACCCCCCTTTCTCCGTCTCAGTCTTTTCCCGGTCCTTTCCGTCCGCGCCTCCCTCACGCTCCGCCCTGCTTTTCCTCACCCCTCCGCTCCCTCCCCACCGTGCCCTCCCACCCCTTGCCACCCTGGAAAACCTCTGCTAATATGATTTCGGAGGTTTTCCAGCCTTTCCATGCAGCTTGGTCAGAACTATAGAGTTCACAGTTCCCCACAGACTTATTCACAGCCTGTGGATAACTCTGTGGGTAACCTGTTGATGTTTTGGGTCACGACGGCACAAGGCTTTCGCCGCTTTCCGAAATCCTTTGTGGATATCGCGAACGGCCAGTTACACGGCCTTTCAGTTGTGGAAACCCCTCTCTGGACTCAGCCGACGTTATCCACAACTTCTGTGGATAAGTTGTGGACAACCTATGGATTTCCTGTGCGTGTTCCTTCTCCGCAGAGTTTTTCACACCTGTGGAAAACTCTGTGGAAAACTCTGAACGAAGGGCGGGCCGTACCCAGCATGGCAGGTGTCTTTTCTCGTCTCTTTCGAAAAGGCTCCCGCGATCGCCTCGCCAATCGCTCCCTTCCCACGGATCACCTCGCCCAGCGTGGAAAGCAGGGAGAGCGTGAGGTTCGAATAGCTGTGTACGACTCTCTCAGCACAGTGCCGCGAATAGTTGA
Organism: Bacillota bacterium; assembly: GCA_024653485.1. NCBI lineage: Bacteria > Bacillati > Bacillota > Bacillota bacterium. Next base: position 198,731 of record JANLFY010000006.1, read on the forward strand.
TGTCAGAGGCAGGGACTGTGCCGAGCTCCTGAACGAGCTTGCGTCAAAGACGTACTCCTTCGCTCATGAAAAGGGAGGAAGGCTTCCGTACGTGGCCATCAAGGAGATCGTTGAGAACCTCCTCCACGCCGACTTCCAGGACGCCGTTATAAGCGTCCTTCCGGACGGCAATACTATAAGGGTCTCAGACCAGGGGCCTGGGATAATCGAGAAAGAGAAGGCATTCCTCCCAGGTTTCACTACAGCCACCACAGAGATGCGGAAGATCATTCGCGGGGTCGGCTCGGGGCTTCCGATCGTCCGCGACTCAATGCGCGCCATCGGAGGATCGGTTTCCATCGAGGACAATCTCAAACGCGGGTGCGTGGTTACGCTTTCATCGCTTTCCACTTCGGACGACACGCCCGCCCGGGTTTCCTCGGGAGTTTCCGAGAAGCCTTCCGGCGGCGAGAAAGCTCCCGGTCATGCTTTCCATCCACCGCATCCTGAGGGTTTTCGCGATTTGTGGAAGGCCGCTGGAGACACTGAAAACTCTTTCACCGAGATGGATCGGGAGAAAGGCGTTCTTGAGAAGCTGGATGAGGTCCTTTCGGAGCGTCAGCGAAAAGTGTTTCGCGTCCTGGCAGAGAAGGGTGAGGCGGGACCATCAACTATCGTGAAGGAGCTCGAGATAAGCCTCAGCACTGCCTACCGCGACCTCGTCTCGCTCGAGGAGCATGGACTCGTCGAGCCTGCCGACGGGAGTGGAAAACGCCGCCTGACTCCGCGGGGTATGACGTACCTCGCCCGCCTCGCGAGATGACTTGCAGAGCGGTGACTCGTGGAGCGGTGCGCCGGCGGGTTGAGGGGCAAGGCTGAGCTTTCTTTCAGGGGGTCTACGGATCATGCTTGAGCGTGCGGATACTCTTTGGACCAAGGTCCTCGACGTAATGGAGGGGCAGATGCCAAAGCCGAGTTTCGAGACGTGGCTGCGAGGCACGGAGGGGATCGCGATCGACGGCAACACCCTCATCGTACGCACCCTGCACGACATTGGTCGGAAGTTCTTAAGCGACAACTACCGGCAGCCCATTCGTCAGACTCTCAAGGCCCTCACGGAGCTGGACCTGGATGTGTCCTTCGTGTGCTCCGCCCCATCGGAGAAGGCGGGGGATCCTGGACCGGACGACTCGGCGCACAGCGGGCCGCTAGTGGGAGACGACCTGTACACGACCCGGCTCAACCCCAAGTACACTTTTGAGACTTTCGTAGTGGGAAACAGCAACAGATTTGCCCACGCGGCGTGCCTCGCCGTCGCCGAGGCCCCAGGAAGGGCGTACAACCCACTCTTCATCTATGGGGGCGTGGGGCTCGGGAAGACCCACTTAATGCAGGCAATAGGGCACTTTGTGCTTCAGCACAGCCCGTCCACTCGTGTGGTGTACGCGCCTTGCGAAAAGTTCACGAACGACCTCATAAACGCGATCCGTGATGACAAGACGGTGGAATTCCGGGAGCGATATCGAAACGTGGACGTCCTCCTCATCGACGACGTCCAGTTCCTGGCGCAAAAGGAGCGCACCCAGGAGGAGTTCTTCCACACTTTCAACACCCTCCACGAGGCCGGCAAGCAGATCGTGATATCCAGCGATCGTCCGCCAAAGGAGATCCCAACGCTTGAAGACAGATTAAGGTCGCGCTTCGAATGGGGACTCATATCCGACATCCAGGCACCCGACCTCGAGACACGCATAGCCATCCTCAAGAAAAAAGCTCAGCTCGAGCAGCTCGACATGCCTCTCGAGGTGCTTGCGTACATCGCAAATCAAATTCGCTCCAACATACGTGAGCTCGAGGGCGCTCTCACTCGAGTGGCGGCTCACTGCTCCATACACAACCGCCCGCTCACCGTGGCGACCGCGGCGGAGTGTCTGAAGGACATGATTCCTTCAGAGAGACCCAAACAGGTTTCGATCTACCACATCCAGCAGGCTGTGGCGGAGTTTTACCAGATCCCCACCGATGACATGAAGGCAAAGAAGCGAACGAGAACGATCTCGTACCCCCGCCAGGTAGCCATGTATTTGTGCCGCGAGCTCACTGAGGAGTCGCTTCCCACGATCGGCGTTGCCTTCGGCGGGCGGGACCATACCACCGTCCTCCACGCATGCTCTAAGATACGCGCGGACATGGAGGAGGATGAAGCTCTCGCAGGCGCCATTCGCACGATCATCGCACGGCTGAAGGAGATGACTTGACCTTGGGCACCCTTCTGGCACATGCCTGGGCGCGCTGTGCGCTTCCTGTGGATAGACCCTTAGTAACTTGTGGATTTCCTGTGGGCGATTCCTCGAATTCTCTCGGTCTGTGCATAATGTGGACAGTCCGTGACGAAATCCACAGGTTTGTCCACACAGGAACGCCGCGTGGTTCAAGGCGCCGAAGGGTTTATCCACAAATCCACAGGCCCTACTACTAGTACTCAAAAACTGTACATGTACTTAAGAAGACGATCCGGAGTACGGCCCTGTGGACAATCCCGCTACCATTCGAGTAGCCATCACATTGGACTCTGTGTCACCAGCCTTGAGTTTGCGCCAGGTTGAGCTTTGACTTCCATATTGAGAGGGGGATTCTACCAGCATGGATAGGCTTGAGACACTCAGCCAGACAGGCATGGACACTGAAAGTGCGATGGATACGGCGATGGATTCGCCGGTTCAAGTCTCGTGCGAGCGAGACGATCTGGCCGCCGCCGCTGCCATGGTACAGCGAGCAGTGTCGTCGCGGACGACCCTTCCGATCCTTTCCGGCGTTCTGATCGAGACTACACCGGAGGGCCTTCGCCTGGTTGGAACTGATCTTGAACTGTCAGTGGAGACGTTCCTTGCTGTAAGCGCTACGGGGCACGCCGCAGTGGTGCTTCCCGCCAGGTACTTTGGCGAGATAGTGAGGCATCTACCCGAGAGGGAGGTAAGGATCGAGTTTGACGCGGGAAGGCGGATCGCGACCATCTCCAGCGGAAAGGCGGTTTACAGCATCAACTCAATGGAGGCCGCCGAATTCCCACTCTTCCCGCAAGTGGAGGGCAACGTCTGGTGGAAGGTTCAGGGGAAGGACCTTGCCGAGTTCGTGAGGCAGACTGCGTTCGCCGCGGCCACCGATGAGAACCGCCCATTTCTCACAGGGGTCCTGATGGTCTTCGGAGGAAACGAGGCGAGGCTCGCTGCCACGGACACGTTCAGGCTAGCGCTGCGAAAGGTCACGCTCGACGGGGGGACCGACGTGTCCACCGCAGTCGGGTCCGGTCAGATGATAGTCCCGGCCAGGGCGCTCAGCGAAGTGGCGAGGATAATCCAGAACGAGAGCGGCGAAGTGGAGGTGTCCGCCTCACAGAACCAGGTGGCCTTCAAGTGCCGCAAGACGACCATAGTAAGCCGGCTCATAGACGGGCAGTTCCCCAACTACGACCGAGTAATACCTAAAATGTGGAAGACACGCATGGTCGTGGAAAGGCTCAGGTTACTCGAGGCGGTCGAGCGCGTAGCCGTCCTAGGAAAGGATGAGTTCGGCACGGTCAAGCTGGGATATGGGGGAGATACTCTCACTATAAGCGCCAACGCTCCCGACGTCGGGATGGCCTTCGAGGAAGTAGCGGTGAGGACGGTCGAGGGAGAGACTGGAGAGACTGCTCTTCGTGCCCGGTACCTGCTTGACGCGCTACGGGTGGTGGCGGACGAAGAGCTCATCGTCGAAGTGACGGGCGCCGTGAGCCCGATTGTTCTCAGGCAGGCCCGAGCGGAAGGCACGGACTACCTCTACCTGATAATGCCGGTGACGGTAAACTGATGAGCGCCACCGACAAGCCTATGAGAGTGAAAATCACGAGCTCGGACATAAGGCTCGACCAGTTTCTCAAATGGGCTGGAGTCGCATCCACCGGCGGGCAAGCCAAGGCGCTTGTCCAGGAGGGACGGGTGCAAGTGAACGGCCAACCTGAGCTGCGCCGGGGCAGGAAGCTTCATCCCGGCGACGTTGTTGCCGTGACGTCTCCGGCAGGGGCGAGCGCGGCTCGAGTCGAAGCCGGCAACGGCAAAGACCGAGAGCCGCAGTCCTTCGAGGTCGCGGGGGATACCGGCGATGGTGGTTGAGAAGCTGAAGCTCAGGCATTTCAGAAACTACGGCCTCGCCGAGCTCGAGCCGGTGCCTGGCAAGAACGTGCTTTCGGGTGACAACGGCCAGGGCAAGACGAATATCCTGGAGGCCTTGTACCTGTGCGGGACCGGTTCGTCCTACCGAACATCCCGCGATGCCGACCTCATCTCTTGGGGAGAGAGCGCCTTCTACGCGGCGTGTCGGTTCCTTCGACGCAGCGAGCCGCTTCTCGTCGAGGTGAGATGCTCAAGAGAAGCGGGAAAGACCGTGAAGCTCAACGGGATCCCCCAGGACGCGTCAGTCGAGGGCATTGGCGCCGCCAATGTAGTCGTTTTCGGCCCCGACGACCTCCGCATGATAAAGGGTGGACCCGTGGAGCGACGGCGTTTTCTCGACACGGAGATAGGGGCCGTGAGTGACGCGTACCGGCGCAACCTTTCCGCATACCGAAGAATCCTGGCTCAGAGGAACGCCCTTCTCAAGCAAGCGCGTTACGAATCTCTTCCTCCCTCGAGGCGCGACTGCGCCCTCGAAGCATGGGACGAGCAACTTGCGGCCGCGGGGGCGCGCCTGATGCTCAAGAGGGCGGAGGCAGTAAGGAAACTATCTCTACTTGCGAAGGTCGCGCACCGCCACATCTCCCCGAACGGGGCGTTCGAGATGGTGTACCGGCCGTCTTTCAACCCTGGCATTGCGTCGACCGCTGCGACGCGGGGCGATGACGCCGAGGCCCTGCGCAAGTTGGAAGAGTCTTTTCGGCGGGAACTCGAGAGGGCCCGCCCTGAAGAGCTGATGAGAAGCGTGACCCTGGTTGGCCCCCACAGGGACGAGGTCAGCTTCTTAGTGGACGGTGTGGACATGAGGGTGTTCGGCTCTCAGGGACAGCAACGTTCCGTTCTCCTTTCCGTCAGACTGGGAGAGCTAGAGTTCGTCAAGAGCGAGGTGGGCGAAGAGGCCATCCTCCTACTGGACGACGTTTCGAGCGAGCTAGACCCCGGAAAGAGGGCGCGGCTTTGGGAGTACCTCGACGACCGGGTGCAGACGATCATTACGACCACCGACGAGAGGCTTCTTGGCGACACGGGCGGCCCTGCGAAGCGCTTTAGAGTGGACGCGGGGCGTGTGGAAGAGGTGAACTAGAGTGGTCCGGCTGCGGGAAGCGCTCGACGGAGGTCTCAGGCGGCTTGGAGTGCTGCGGCGGGCGAGAAGGGCGCGCGCGGTCGATCTCTGGGCCGAAGTTGTCGGACCCACGGCAGCGAGGGCATCCAGGGCGACCCGCTGCAGGGACGGGGTTCTCTTCGTGGTGGTAGAGAGCTCCGTCTGGGCCAACGAGCTCTCCCTTCTGAAAGCGGACATCGTCAAGAAGCTCAATAAGCTCCTCGGAAAAGGCACGATAGTGGATGTTAGATTCCATACCAGGGGATCTATCAACGCTGGGAACAGGGACAGCCGCGCGGGGGAGCATCCTGGGCGAAAGGGCGGCGAGACCACGGTCGGGCAGACCGCCTCACGAGCGCGGCGAGGACTAAGCCGCAGCGAGATGGAAGAGATCAGCGTTCTCTCTGCGACTATTGCCGATCCCGAGGTCAGGGCGGCGTTCGCCCGGGCCGCTTTGGCCGCCAGGTTAACCGACGGTGCGAGGTGTGGCGGAACCGACTCGGCATGGACCGAGCGAACGAGCACCGAGGAACGGACAAGGAGCTGATACAGTTGTTCGTACATATCGGAGGGCAGGTGAGCGTGGCTCTGCAGGATGTCGTGGCCTTGCTCGACCCAAAGCTGGTCAAGAAGTCTCAGCTTCACGAGGGGTTCCCTTCACGAACTCACGAAGGGCGAGGCCCTGGAATGGTCTGTGTGAATGGAGATGGCCTCGAGTACGGGCAAGAGCCGAGGTGCGTGGTCGTCACGTCCTCCGCCGTGTACCTATCTCCTATATCCCTTGCGACGTTGCGCAGGCGCCTGGAGGTCGCGACGGGTGGCGTCGAGGGTGCGGGCGCGTTATCCCCGGCCGCCCCGAACGCTCGAGCCGCCCAGGCTACCCCGGGACCCGGCTCCCGACGTTGACAATGGTACGGCGGTATAATACCATGAATGCGGTGCGTGGACACGGGTTGACTCCAAACATGAGTTTGGTATAATACTCGCGGGCGGCACTGCGCCAGGAACCGTGGTGACAACATCACGGTTCTTGATGGTTGAAGACACCCTCTTTAGCCAGCATTGGAGACTCTCTCACGGAAAGAGCGGCGGTATCATGGGCAACGTCACGAGTAATTCAGCGAACAACCAGACCGGGCTCGGGGCTCATCCCAACGCCCACGCGCGCATGGACAAGACCGTCGTCGACGCGCCTTACGGAGCCGAACAGATCCAGGTGCTCGAGGGTCTCGAGGCGGTAAGGAAGAGGCCGAGCATGTACATCGGAAGCACGGGCGTGCGAGGCCTTCATCAGCTTGCGTACGAGGTCGTGGACAACTCGATCGACGAGGCACTCGCGGGTTACTGCGACGCCATAGACGTGACCATCAAGAAGGATGGGTCTCTGCGAGTCGCGGACAACGGAAGAGGCATCCCCGTCGACATTCATCCCAAGACTGGAAGGCCCGCCGTGGAGGTAGTCCTCACGGTGCTGCACGCTGGCGGGAAGTTCGGAGGCGGCGCGTACAGGGTATCCGGCGGACTTCACGGGGTGGGCGTGTCCGTGGTGAACGCCCTTTCAGAGTGGCTCGAGGTTGAGGTAAGGTCCGGAGGGAAGATACATCGTCAGCGCTACCAGCGGGGAAAACCCGTGACCGACCTCGAGGTCAAAGGGACCACCGACGCGACCGGCACGACCATCACTTTCCTACCGGATCGAAAGATCTTCGAGACCACGGAGTTCAGCTTCGACACGCTCAGCCACCGTCTGCGGGAGCTCGCCTTCCTAAGCCGCGGCGTGAGGATAACCCTCGCTGACGAGCGCGAAGGGAAGCGCGTGGAGTTCCAGTATGATGGGGGAATCGTATCCTTCGTCGAGCATCTGAACAAGAACAGGGACCCGATCCATCCCGACATCTTCTACGTGGCGCGCGACGTCGGCGACGCTTTTGTCGAGGTCTCCTTTCAGTACAACGACGGGTATGTAGACAACACGTTCTCCTTCGCCAACTTCATAAACACCACGGAGGGCGGCACGCATCTCAGCGGCTTTCGTTCGGCGCTAACGCGCACTATCAATGACTACGCCAGGAAAGTCGGGATGCTGAAAGAGAACGAGGAGAACCTCACAGGTGATGACGTGAGGGAGGGGCTTACCGCCGTCATCAGCGTGAAGCTCCTCTCCCCCCAGTTTGAGGGGCAGACCAAGACCAAACTTGGCAACACCGAGATCCGAGGGATTGTAGACTCGGTGGTCGCGGAGGCGCTCGCGGAGTTCTTCGAGGAGAAGCCGGCTACAGCGCGCGCCATCGTGGACAAGTGCCTCTCCGCGGCACGTGCCAGGGAAGCTGCACGAAAGGCGAAGGAACTGACCCGCCGAAAGACGGCACTCGAGGTGTCGTCGCTTCCTGGGAAGCTCGCCGACTGCTCCCTGCGGGAACCGGACTTGTGCGAGCTCTTCCTGGTCGAGGGGGAATCCGCGGGAGGCAGCGCCAAGCAAGGGCGAGACAGGCGCTTCCAGGCAATCATGCCTTTGCGTGGCAAGATACTCAACGTTGAGAAGGCGCGGCTCGACAAGATTCTCGCCAACGAGGAGATTCGCGCGATGATAACGGCGCTCGGGACGGGTGTCGGCGACGACTTCGACCCGTCCAAGCTGCGCTACCGTAAGGTCGTGGCGATGACCGATGCCGATGTGGACGGAGCTCACATTCGGACTCTGCTTCTCACGTTCTTCTATCGATACATGAGGCCGCTCATCGAGAATGGCAACGTGTACATCGCCCAGCCTCCTCTCTTCCGGGTGAGGCAAGGCAAGAAGGATTACTACGCGTACAGCGAGAGAGAGCTCGAGGCGATCCTGAAGAACGTGGGCCGTCAGGGAGTGACCGTGCAGCGGTACAAGGGTCTTGGCGAGATGAACGCCGAGCAGCTCTGGGAAACCACGATGAATCCCGAGACCCGCACTATCCTGCAGGTGTCCCTCGAGGACGCCATGGCGGCGGACGAGATCTTCACGACCCTCATGGGGGACAAGGTCGAGCCGCGCCGGGAATTCATCCAGCAACACGCGAAGGAAGTAACGGATCTCGACATTTAGCCTCGACATATGGGTGACGGTCACGTGATGCCGTATCCAGACCCTCTTTGACAGGGAGGTCCTCGCGATTGGTTGAACCGACGGACGGGAAAGTCGTGCCGATATGCATAGAAGACGAGATGAAGCGCTCTTACCTCTTGTACTCCATGAGCGTCATCGTGGGGAGGGCGCTTCCCGACGTGCGTGACGGGCTCAAGCCCATCCACAGGCGCATCCTGTACGCCATGAACGAGCTGGGGCTCACGTCGGACAAGCCGCATCGAAAGTCCGCGACCATCGTGGGCGAAGTCATGGGAAAGTACCATCCCCACGGAGACGCCGCGATATACGAAACTCTCGTGCGGATGGCGCAGGACTTCTCCTACAGGTACCCCCTCATAGACGGCCACGGTAACTTCGGGTCCGTCGACGGCGATCCGCCGGCCGCCATGCGCTATACGGAGGCGCGCATGGCCAAGATCACGCTGAAGCTCCTCGCGGACATCGACAAGGACACGGTGGACTTCGTCCCCAACTTCGACGAGTCCTTGAAAGAGCCGGTGGTGCTTCCGTCCAGGTTCCCCAACCTCCTGGTCAACGGCTCGTCCGGTATAGCGGTGGGGATGGCGACGAACATCCCTCCTCACAACCTGGGCGAGGTCGTGGACGCCGTCGTGATGCTGATAGACAACCCCGATGCGTCAGTCAAGGAGCTCATGATGGTCATAAAGGGGCCAGACTTCCCCACCGGCGGGCTCATCATGGGCAGAGACGGAATACGCGAGGCGTACACGACGGGTCGGGGTTCCATCAAGATGAGGGCCCGGGCCAGGATCGAGACGGCTTCGGGTGGCAAGACGAGGATCCTCGTGACCGAGATCCCGTACCAAGTCAACAAGGCCAGGCTTGTCGAGAGCATAGCAGAGCTCGTGCGGGAGAAGAAGATAGACGGAATCACCGACCTACGCGACGAGAGCGACAGGGAGGGCATGCGCATAGTCATCGAGCTCCGGCGTGACGCCAATCCCAACGTCGTGCTCAACCAGCTCTACAAGCACACCCAGATGGAGGACACTTTTGGCGTCATCATGCTCGTTCTCGTGGACGGCCAGCCGAGGGTGCTCAATCTCAAGGAGACTCTTCACTTCTACATCCAGCACCAGAAAGAGGTCGTGACGAGACGCACCCGGTTCGAGCTGGCAAAGGCCGAGGAGAGGGCGCACATCCTCGAGGGCCTCAAGATAGCCCTCGACAACCTTGACGCCGTCATAACCCTGATACGGCAGTCGCGCACCCCGGAGGCGGCCAAGGAAGGGCTGATGCAGACGTTCGGGCTATCCGAGAAGCAGGCTCAGGCCATCCTCGACATGAGGCTGCAAAGGCTCACCGGCCTGGAACGGAAGAAGATCGAAGACGAATACGTCGAGATTATAAAGCTAATAGCCAAGCTAAAGGGCATACTCGCCGACGAGAAGAGGGTCCTCGAGGTGATCAAAGAGGAGCTCCTGGCCATCAAAGAGGAGTACGCCGACCCGAGACGGACGGAGATCACCGCAGCTGCCACCAAACTCGACATCGAGGACCTCATCGCCGACGAGGACATCGTGGTCACTCTCACTCACCAGGGCTACGTCAAGCGGCTGCCTCTAACGACATATCGGAGCCAAAGGAGGGGCGGCCGCGGGGTGACGGGCATGAGCACGAAAGAGGAGGACTTCGTCGAACACCTCTTCGTGACGACCACCCATGAGTACATCCTGTTCTTCACCGACAAGGGCAAGGTGTACTCAATCAAGGCGTACGAGGTGCCGGAGGCGAGCCGTCAGGCGAGGGGCACTGCGGTCGTGAACCTCATCTCCCTTTCGCCCGGTGAGAGCATCCGTGCTGTCATACCAGTCCGTGACTTCGCAGAGGACAAGTTCCTGATGATGGCGACCAGGCGCGGAGTGGTCAAGAAGACGGCGCTTTCCATGTACGATAGCGTCCGGAGGTCCGGCGTGATCGCGATCGACCTTGAGGAAGACGACGACCTTGTGAGCGTGAAGCTGACCGCAGGAGACGAGGAGATCATGATCGTAACCGCCCAGGGCCAGTCCATAAGGTTCAATGAACGCGAAGTGCGGCCTCTGGGGCGCGTCGCCCGCGGCGTCAAGGGCGTATCCCTCGCCAAAGGAGACAGCGTTGTCGGAATGGACGTGGTGAGGGAGGGCTGCGACCTCTTGGTGGTAACGGCGAACGGCTTCGGCAAGCGGACTCCGATCGCTGAATACCGGCTCCAGTCGCGAGGGGGACGGGGCATCAAGACCTTCAAGGTGACGCCCAAGACGGGGCCGGCGGCCGACGTGAAGGTCTTGACCGGTGACGATGAGCTCATGATAGTGTCCGCGGAAGGCATAATAATCAGAATGAACGCCGCGGACGTGCCACAACAGGGAAGATCGACGCAAGGAGTCCGCGTCATGAAGCTCGAGCCCGGCGACAAGGTTGTATCCGTGGCTCAAGTGGTCGGCAAGAACGGGGGCTGACGGGGCGGTGTCTCGCCCGTACGAGGTCCTGGAACATACAGCAGACGTCGGTGTCCGTGCCCGCGGTCGGACGCTCGAGGAAACCTTCGTCAACATGGCCGCGGGGTTGATGTCGCTCGTGGTTCCCGACCCCGAGTCTATCCGGGCGACGGAAGAAAGGCGCATTGAGGCTCGCGCCCCGGATCTCGAGGGCCTCCTCGTGGCATGGCTCTCGGAGTTCGTCTACCTGATAGACGCCGAGAGATTCTTGGTGGCGACGATCGAGGACGTATTCGTGGCCAGCTGCGAGCCCGAAGCCGGGCCCGGGTCGAAGAGGGGCCGGCCGGCCAGCCGGGGGCCAGCCTCGTGGACGGCTGGGGCGGTGGTGCGCGGCGAGAACATTGACGTCGCGCGACATCAGCTCGACACGGAGATAAAGGGCGTCAGCTACCACATGGTCAAGGTTGAGCGAGAAAGAGCGAGCGAGACAGATTCTGCGGGCGGCGCCGGCTGGGTCGCTCAGGCCATCTTCGACATCTAGGATCGACGTCTAGGACGCCCGGCACAGCAAGATCAGGATCAGGCGGGGCTCACCTGGACGATTGCCGTGTACCGATGGGTGTCGTCGTGGGCATGGTGGGTCATCTCGGGAACACTCGGGAACAAAGGAGGTGCGTCGCGGTGTCCAACGGATGGAGTGGCCCTCTCGAGCGCGTGGACGAGTTTCGCTGGCGCATCCCCGTTAACTACAAGGCGGGCATGAGGGTGCCAGGCCTCATCTACGCAGACGAGAGACACGTGGCGAGCATCAGGGAGGACCAAGCACCCGAGCAGGTGGCGAACGCAGCGTTCCTTCCCGGCATCGTGGGAATGTCCCTTGCAATGCCCGACATCCACTGGGGGTACGGCTTCGCCATAGGGGGCGTTGGCGCGACCCTGGCGGATGCGGGCGTCATATCCCCCGGAGGCGTGGGCTTCGACATCAATTGCGGAGTGAGGATGCTTCGCACCAATCTCTTTGAGGGTGACGTGCGGCCGCGCCTCGAGCAGTTGGTCAACCAGCTCTTCCGCGACATACCCTCTGGCGTAGGCTCGACCGGCATCATCAAGCTGGGTAAGGATGACACTGCGGAGGTTTTGGAGAAGGGCGCGCTCTGGGCGGTGGAAAAGGGATACGGCTGGCCAAGGGACCTCGACCACACCGAGGAGCGGGGCGCAATGAAAGGCGCCAGGGCTGGCAAGGTAAGCGACAAGGCTGTGAAACGAGGTATGCCGCAGCTCGGCACGCTGGGCTCGGGCAACCACTTCCTCGAGGTCCAGGTGGTGGAGGAAGTGTTCGACGCGGGTCTCGCTGAGAGGTTCAAGCTTGCTCCCGGACAAATCGTCGTGATGATCCACTCAGGGTCGAGAGGTCTAGGCCATCAGGTGTGCACGGATTACCTCGCAGTGATGGAGCAGGCGATCGCGAAGTACGGCATCAGGATTCCCGACAGACAGCTCGCTTGCGCTCCGCTGGACTCCCCCGAGGGGCAGGACTACTTCGCGGCCATGGCGTGCGCCGCGAACTATGCGTGGGCGAACCGCCAGTGCATCATGCACTGGACGCGTCAGTCCTTTGCCAAGGTGTTCGGGCGGCCGCCCGAGGACCTCGGAATGGAACTCATCTACGACGTGGCGCACAACATTGCGAAAATCGAGGACCACGTGGTGGAAGGCAAGAAGCGAAGGGTATGCGTGCACCGCAAAGGCGCGACGCGCGCGTTTCCGGCGGGCCATCCCGACGTGCCGACCGACTATCGCGACATTGGACAGCCTGTGCTCGTCCCGGGAGACATGGGACGCAACTCATACCTTCTGGTAGGCACGGAAAGGGCGATGGAAGAGACCTTCGGCTCGACCTGTCACGGAGCCGGCCGCGTCATGAGCAGGGCGGCCGCCAAGAAGACCGTGAGCGGAGCGGTGCTCCAAGCGGAGCTGAGAGAGCGAGGTATCATCGCCAAAGCCGCCAGCAAGGCCTCGCTGGCCGAGGAGACTCCGGAGGCGTACAAGGACGTCAACGAGGTCGTGCGCGTGTGTCATGGGGCGGGGATATCACGTAAGGTCGCTAGAATGAGACCGATCGGGGTAATCAAAGGCTAGCGTCCCTAGGTGCATTCCACATTTCATCGAGGGGAGACGGCGTCGGCGTCCCCGGTGGCTTGATTCGATGGGCGCCGGCGCCTCTCGCTCGTGTCTATCCTGAAGTCGTGCCCCGGGTCGGGGCCATCTGGAACCTGCGTGCGATAGCCTTGAGCTCTGTCACGTCTGCCTTCGCGTCCGCTTCCTTCTTGGCGCCGATGTCCCCCCTGAGCTCATCTAAGCGAGCGTCAAAGGTCGTGATGTCCTTCGTCGTGTTCGTGCTCGTCACACGCGGGCGAAGCGACTCCCAGGTGGAACGCAGCGTCGTGAATTCCGAGCTTGCGGCCGACCAATCCTTGCGCTGAACGGCATCCTCAACCCTGCCTAGAGCGCGCTCCAGGTCCTCCACGCCGGCAGTCGGAGCTGTCGGAGCAGGACGAGTCGGAGACGGCGCGGGCACCGTCGGAGCAGGGCGCGTGGGAGCGGGGCGCGTAGGCGCCGGAACCCTTGCAAACCTTAGTCCCGCGAACACCGCGATGAGCACCACGAGCGCACCGATTATCCAGGCGCTCGTGTTCACGCGGCCGCGCATCTCGCCGCCGCCACCACCTTGCCGGCCCTGGCGCTCACCGGCTCCGACGTCTCCGGAAGGGCCCTGTCCGCCCTCCATGCCACCGCCTCGATTTCCGTCTCTATCATCCTGAGACAAACGGTCGTCCATGAGATCACCTCCTCGGCCCATATTATCTGCCACCGGTCACGCGATAATGCGCTTTGACGAGCTATAGGCCCGCAACCCGGCGCGCCGTTGGCGCGCGGGGCCGCGGATCCAGGCGGGGGTCCGGGGAGGTTTACATAATGTGACACTCGTGGTATCATGACTGGGCTCAAGATCGAGTGGGAGGAGAGACCCAGTTATGTTCTTCGGAACCGGAACAACGGAACGCGAAGCGCGCGCGGCGCTCTGGTGGCGCGCGGCACCCGCAGTGCTGCTCTGTGCTGCCTTGCTCTCGCTTGCTGGGTTCTGCGTTGTGCCCGCGAAGTTTGCGTCCTACGGGCCGGTATCCGGATCCGCGGATCTCGCGCTCACGCAAAGCCCGGCGAACGATCCCGACATCGGGCGAGGCGGCGGGTTCGTCGACTGGCTCAGACGCGATGTCGAGTACCTCAAGAGCCTCGGCTCGGGTGGCGGCTCGCTCGTCGGAAGCGACGCCCCGAGGGATCGCGCGAGCCTCACGAGGGAGCTATCGCGCGACATCGAGCGACTTCGCCAGGAGATCGCTCGTCTTGATGGAACTCCCTCTTATGTCGATGGGGATCTCGGCTTCTCCGTATATGACACGGATGCGACCGGCTGGCTGCACGTCATGAGCGTGGCCATGCGGACGCGAGAGGACCTTGCGGCTGCGCTCGGCCCGCCGATCGTTTGGTGGATCGCCGGTGCCCCGGACCACGTGATCCGTGAGGCGGCGCTTCGTGAGTCGGCGTGCCTTTACCGCTTGAACGACGGGACGCCGCTTCTTGAAGCGGACCCGTCCCGTCTGCCCAGAGTCGACGAAGTTGTGAGCACCCTGCGCGTGATGGACCTTCCGCCTGCTGCGTTCGCGGGCTATCGCGTGTACCTGCTCCCGTTCTCCATGGGCGACCTAAGCGGCCTTGGAGCAGAAGGGTACGCGCTCGTCGGGGCGGCTGCCGCAGGGCGTGACGTCATCGCGAACCAAGTGCCGGTGACCGTCGCGCACGAGTTCGGCCACCACGTGCAAATGCGTGCTTTGGGAGGCACCTTCGAAGCAGATCCGGAGGGCTGGGAGCGCTACATGAAGCTCCGCGGCATTCGCCGGTGGACCGCCGATGGCTGTGTGAACACCGAGGCATGGGCGAGATCGCCTGAGGAGACATTCGCCGAGGACGTCCGCGTGCTCTTCGGGCCTCCCTCGGCGTCACAAGAGCCGCACGGGACAGCATATGCTGATCCCAGGACCGACCCCGAGCTTGCCACGAAGTTGCGCCGGTTCATAGCGACGCGCGCTGCGGAGCGAGCGGGCGAGGTCGCCGGGAGTCCGTGGCGCTCGGCTAGGGGCGGTCGCGATTCCACGACGTCTAGCTTGTCGATCGTCAGGGCGTTGCTGAGATCTTGTTACGAGAGAATCGTTGCCGGGTCTTGACACGCACCGAGGACCGTGGTAATATCAAAAAGCGGCCGAGATACGGCCCTGCGAAAAGCGGTTTGCTCCTTGAAAACTAAACAGTGAGATATGGTAAGGTTGCGGTAAGTCTTTGGAG